>CAMLEX010000081.1 GCA_946479055.1 uncultured Bacteroidota bacterium
GGCGCTTATGATGCACAAAAAATATGCGCCAATATGTTTCATGATACCCATGATGAATTGAACGGCGATTTGATGTTTCCTCCTTACTGGACAACCTCTTTCGGATCGTTTAAACTGGGATTTATCGGGTACAATGATCCTCTTACACCCAAGCGACAATCACCGGCTTATAGTTTCGGTATGCGATTTACACAACCGGAATTTAATGTAGCAAAATATGTAAGGCTTTTGAAAGATTATGAACATTGCACCATGATCTTCCTGGTGACACACATGGGACTTGCCCAACAAATAGACCTTGCAAATAAACCCCAGATTGAAGGAGTAGATTATATTCTTGGTGCTGATACGCATGAAAGAGTACGCAAGCCGATTGCGGGCAAGTATGCAAAAGTTACAGAGCCTGGCGCCTTTGGATCCTTTGTATCCAAATTAGATATCATCATTGAAAATGGGAAAGTAAAAGATCATAATTATCTACTGCTGGATGTGGACCCGGAAATATACAAACCCGATGCTGAAATGGAAAAATTAGTGCTGCAAGCAAAAGCTCCTTACCAACATGAACTGGATAAAGTGATTGGCAAAACAAAAGTTCCCCTGGTGCGATATTATGTATTGGAAAACCCGATGGATAATATGATCACAGATGCCATTATGTGGAAGTTCAAACCAGATATTGCCTTAAGCAATGGATTCAGGTTTTGTCCACCGCTTGTTCCCGATGCAAAAACCGGCGTAGCAGAAATTACCAATGATTTTTTATGGAGCATGCTACCTGTTGACAGCGATGCCAAAACGGGTGAAATTACCGGCGAACAATTATGCGACTGGCTCGAAAAAGAACTGCATAATGTATTTGCAAAAGATTCTGCCCAGCGCTTTGGTGGATGGGTAGTGCGTTTTGCAGGTATGGAAATAAATTTTACAGCGAATAGGGAATCAGGCCGTCGTTTGAATTGGGTAAAAATAAAAGGGCAGCCCGTAGATAAAAACAAAATCTATTCTATCGTTGCCTGTGAACGTGAAGGAGATCCTGACAACATGCTTTGCCGGATAGAAAAAGTACTGAATCCCCATAAATCCGGAATTACTCTACATGAAATGATGCGTGAATATCTTGCAGCACATTCTCCTGTCGCACCCAAAATTGAAAAACGGGTTACCGCGACTGATGCTTCTGAAAAATTATTATCGCAAATAGAAGGATATGATTACGCATTTAGATAATTACAAACTTTTAAACCAGTATAGTATAAACAAGAACAAGACTACAAAAATCCTGGAGACTTTGTAATCTTGTTTTAAATAAGAAGCCCGTTATTCTCTTTATCCCGCAAATATATAGCCGCAGCCTTTTTCCTGTGCACGGCCTACTGCCCATACACCGGAAGGAACAGGCTGTATACCCGGTAGCAAACCAGCCATCCATTCTTTTCTGATTTCTGCCGCATCTTTACCCATTTTTTCGGCCACCACTGCGCTATACACCGTCATTGCCATTTCACATACACAAAACATAACTCCGCTGTCCTGCAATTCATTAACGCCAATAGCCACGGTGCCAATTCCCGGTACTTTATAATCGCCTTCCTGTGGTTTCCAGAACGGATTGCGTAAAGCTGGTGCTTTGGTTTTGGGATCTTCTACTTTAAATACTTCGCCAAATTTATATTTTTCCCAAAGCTTATCTTCCATAGCAAATGGAATAGCGCTATGGCGCAAAACCACTACTACACTTTGCTCTTTTATAGGAGTGCCCGTTTTTTCATTGGTAATTAAAAATACCCGTGGCCAGGCAAAAGTCAATATTTCATGTGGTTCAGTAGCATCAAAAACCACACGATGTTTTCCTTTTATTTTTTTGAACCATTCCTCGGGATCATCTGGATTAGAAACGGAAAATGCGTCGTTCGCATGTGCCTGTAGAGGGGAAGCAATAGTTCCAATACTGATAGCCGCAGCCCCTGTGGCAAGGGATCCCAGAAAGCGACGACGATCAGTTGTCTCCAATAAATTATTAGTTGCCATAATATTCAGGTTTTAATGGTTAAAGATGTGAACAATAAGCTACGAAAAAAATGTGATTATTGATACGCTGTGCAAAAAAAGTACGCTGGTTGTCGGGTAGCTTACACAATCATACTCCTGGCTGAAATGAACCTACCCGGTAGCTCATTACCAGCATAGGATGTTGTAACTTTCAATGACAAAAACAACGATCATGAAAAAGCATATAATATTAACAGCTCTCCTGCTGCTGTTCCTGCATTTTTCAGAAGCCCAAACAAAAGATTATAAAGTAGTATTTGACCTTACCAGCAAAGACACCGCCGATCACCAAACCGTTATCCGCTGGCTTAATGGTATTTCCCAATCCAATGCCGATGCCAGGCTCGAAGTGGTCTTTTACGGGCAATCCCTGGGCATGGTAACAAAAGATAAATCAACAGTAGCCGAGGAAGTAAAGAAGCTTGCGGCGAATAAAAACATTTCCTTCAAAGTTTGTGAAGCAGCGATGAAACGGCAGAATATTGACAAAAGTCAGCTATTGCCTGGCATCGAAACCGTGCCTGACGGTATTTATGAAATTATGCTTAAGCAGAATGAAGGCTGGGGCTATATCAAGGCTGCGCATTAATTTCTTCAAGCCACCCAACGCTCAATCATTATTGAATCTGAAAGCATGTTAACCCAGTTGCTTACCTTTGCCGCCAATTAAAATGATCATGCAGGGAGAAGAATTGAAACATCGCGGTTATTTGTCTGCTACATTAGGTTGTCGTTGTCCCCGTTGTAGAGAAGGAAAATTATTTCAAAATCCGTTGAGCATTAGTCTGAAAAAGAACCTGCAGATGAATAAAGACTGCCCGGTTTGCGGGCAACCAACCGAGATCGAAGTTGGCTTTTATTATGGTACAAGTTATGTTAGCTACGTATTGACTGTTGCCTTGAGTGTGGCAACCCTTTTAGCATGGTGGGTTATCATTGGTTTATCAGTCAATGATAATCGTTTTTTTTACTGGATGGGATTTAATGCCGTTTTTCTTATAGCGCTTCAGCCCTGGCTGATGCGTTTATCCCGCAGTCTATGGATATCCTGGTTTGTAAAACATGATCCCAATTGGAAACATAATCAACCAGTAGATGTATCGGAGCGTCTAAATCCGGAGCAGTCGAATAACTGGTAAATACTATTTAAAGATTCGCCTTTTCAATTATTTCATCCATGCGAATGCCGTTGTGACTTTCGTCAAACACACATTCACCATTTATTATTAAAAGTACCTGGGGAGACTCATGCTCAACCGAAAAATCATTAGCGATTTTATTGGATAATGCCCGGTATGTTATCAGATCAAGAAAATGAAAGTTTAATTCTTCCGGTCCCTGGGCTTTTTCCAACCGGTTTTTGATCATGCTGCTGATTGAGCATCGTGTACTATGTTTAAAAATAACCTGCGGTTGCCTGGAAGATTTGGCTTTGATATCAGCTAATTCAGCCTCATCTTTCAATGTTATCCAGTTCATTTAATGTTTAGTTTTCTATGTACAGAAGAGCTTATGAAAAACCCACCTAAGCTAAAGCTTTGGTGGGTAAAGGCGGAGACTAAGGGATTCGAACCCTTGATACGGTTTCCCGCATACACACTTTCCAGGCGTGCTCCTTCAACCACTCGGACAAGTCTCCATTAAAGGGGTGCAAAAATACGGTTTCAGTCCTTAGAGGCCGAATAATTTTTCAGCATTAGCAGTTGTGATCTCTGCGATAATATCAACCGGCACTTCTTTTATATCGGCCAGCTTCTGCGCCACATAGGGAACATAACTGCATTCATTACGTTTTCCCCGGAAAGGAACCGGGGCCAGGTATGGAGCATCCGTTTCCAATACCATGTGAGAAAGATCGATTTCTTTTACTATCATATCAAGCCCTGAATTCTTGAAAGTCAGCACTCCCCCTATACCTAAATAAAATCCGAGGCTTATCAGTTGTGCCGCCTGCTCCTGAGTTCCTGAAAAACAATGAAACACTCCGCGTAGTTTTCCCTGCTGATGCTCCTGCACGACCTTAATGCATTCATCGGTAGCATTGCGGGAGTGAATAGAAATAGGAATATCATACTGCAGAGCCCATTCCACCTGACGGTGAAAAGCATCAAACTGCTGGTCTTTGAACGTAAGATCCCAATAAAAATCAAGACCAATTTCCCCTATGGCTACAAACTTTTGTTTAGCAAGGTATTCTTCTGCTATCCTGAGTTCTTCCTTATAATTTTCTTTCACTGAACAAGGATGCAATCCCATCATACTGATGCAGGTTCCGGGATTTTCTTTTTCAAGTCCGAGCATATTTTCATGGGTAGCGGAATCAATTGCAGGCATAATAATCTTATTTACACCTGCCATTTTTGCCCTTTTTATCGCAACCGGCCTGTCATTTTGAAATTCATCGGAGTAGATATGTGCATGTGTGTCAACCCAATTCATAAGGCTTCAAAATTAACCGAAACAATGTTAAAAATATATTGGGGATCAACTACAAACAGTTGTGAATAAGTTTGGATTAATGAAAAAATATTTTACCTTTAGAACAGTTTTCATAGGGTACGGATTAAAAACGGGCCAGGGTTTCTACCCAGGCCCTAAATTTTTAACTGATAACCAGTTCTTTGTAATCAATTATTTATAAATTATCATTTTCTGCTTTTCGTTTTTCAGCTATCCAAAATTCTCCAATTTTTCAAAACGATATCCTTTCTTTTCAAAAAATTTTAATAGCAACGGTAAAAAAAAATTAAGCCTTGAAAATGCTTTCTGGCTATCATGAAAAACAATGATTGATCCATTCTTTGCATTTAAAATTACATTCTGCAAACACTGTTGCCCGGTAAGTGTATCATCAAAATCTCCACTTATCACATCCCACATTATAATTTTTGCATCCGGTTTTTTTAACGCTGCTTTTATATTCTTCGCCTGAAAAAAAGTAATCCTTCCATATGGAGGACGGAATAAATTTGAATCAATAAATTTTCCAGCTTCGTTGACATCTGCTAAATAAATATCAGTTTTTGTTTTCCATCCGTTAACATGATTATGTGTATGATTTCCCACGGCATGTCCTTCATCTATTATCCGTTTATAAATCTCCCGTTCTGCCAATACATTTTTACCAATACAAAAGAAAGTAGCTTTCGCATTATACCTTTTCAGTTCAGCTAATACAAAGGGAGTGGCTATGGGATGCGGACCGTCATCAAAAGTCAGGTAAATAATTTTTTCTTTTGTATCGATACTCCATATGTAAGAGGAATAGAACTTCTTCAGCCACCAGGGAGTTTTGATAAAATACTTCATAGTCACAAGGTACAAGGAACAAGAAAAAAAACAAGGGACAAGAGGCAAGGAAAAAAAATCCCGGAATGAGCTTGTGCCGTGTTTCCTGATCCTTGTCCCTTCAATAGTTATCTTTGCAGCCTATGAATAAAAAAATCAGGGTTCGGTTTGCTCCAAGTCCAACAGGCGGCTTACACCTGGGTGGTGTAAGAACTGTTTTATATAATTATTTGTTTGCAAAAAATAATGGTGGTGATTTTATACTTCGTATTGAAGATACCGATCAAAGCCGCTATGTAGCCGGCGCCGAACAATACATTTTTGATTGCTTAAAATGGGCTGGTATTGAACCTGACGAAAGTCCTGTACACGGTGGAAACTATGGGCCTTACCGCCAGAGTGAACGAAAAGAAATGTACCGCCAGTATGCTGAACAATTAGTAAAAGACGGTCATGCTTATTATGCTTTTGATACGCCAGAAGAGTTGGATAAGATGCGGCATGATTTTAAAACAACAGAAAATCCTTCTCCACAATACGATAAGAACGTACGATTGAAAATGCGCAACTCAGTTTCTCTGACTAAAGATGAAACAAAAAAATTATTAGACGCAGGAACAAGGCATGTAATAAGGATAAAGATGCCGGATAATGAAACAGTTTCGTTTACTGATATGATACGTGGCGAAGTGCATTTTGATACCTCCATAGTAGATGATAAGGTTTTATTAAAAGCTGATGGCATGCCTACTTATCATTTAGCCGTTGTTGTGGATGATTATTTAATGAAGATCAGTCATGCATTCCGTGGTGAGGAATGGTTACCAAGTGCACCGGTACATATCCTGCTTTGGAAATATCTATTCAGTTTGGAGAATATGCCACAATGGGCTCACTTTCCATTAATACTGGGACCAAATGGAAAATTAAGTAAAAGAGATGGCGCCAAATATGGTTTTCCTGTATTTGCCATGAACTGGACTGATCCCAAAACAAATGAATTAACAGAAGGATTCAAAGAAAAAGGATTTTTACCTGAAGCGTTTATCAACCTGCTGGCACTATTAGGCTGGAATGACGGCACAGAGCAGGAAATTTTTACCAAAGAAGAATTGATTGAAAAATTCTCCATTGAAAGAGTGCATAGTGGCGGAGCCAAATTTGATTATGAAAAAGCAAAGTGGTTCAATCATGAATGGATAAAGAGGTCTGAAGTTTTGAGTTTGAAATTTGAGGTTAAGAACCTGTTGGAAGAAAAAGGCATTACTGTTATTGATGAGAATTTGCTGGAAAATGTGATCACATTGGTAAAAGACAGGTGTACGTTGCTGTCTGATTTTTATAATCAATCTTCTTTCTTTTTTAAATCCCCTGGCGAGTTTGATGTAAATGCAGTTAAACCAAAATGGAATGAGGATAAGAAAGATTTCTTTGTAGCCTATTCAGAAAAAATATCACTTCTACCTGAGTGGAATGCTTCTTTATTGGAAAATACGTTTAAAGAACTAGCGACTCAAAAAAATATCAAACCTGGTGAACTGCAATTGCCCTTCCGCATCATGCTGGTAGGCGGTAAGTTTGGTCCACCTGTATTTAATATTGCTGAGCTATTAGGAAAAGAAGAAACCTTTAACAGGATCACAAATGCTTTGCCGCTTTTTTAGCCTTGTTTTTGTATCATTTCCATAACAGGAACAAAACTGGTTTCACCCAAGTGTTCAATTAATTCCCTGTCCGCATTATCTAATCGCACCAGGCCGGTGGTATTCATCTCCGCATGAGCTGCGGTACGTATACCCGGAATAATTGTTGAAACTTCATCATAGCTGAGAATATAACTTAATGACAATTTGGTTTTATTGACGCCATATTTTTTACACAGTTGCCAAACTGGTTCTAATTCTGTATTAGCTGTTTCAACAATTTCCTTTGTCAGCCGGTTTTTACGATGGTCATTATCTGGAAAAGAAAATCCTTGGTCGAATTTTCCGGTTAGCAAACCAAATTGCAAAGGCATTCGGGCAATGATGCTATAACCTTCGGCTGAAGCTTTTTTAATTACAGCTAATGCTTTTTGATTAAGGAGGTTCAGCACCAATTGAAAACCATTTCCTATCTTATTGTTTATAAAAAAATCTGCTTCAGGAATAAGATCAAATGTATTCAGGGAAATCCCCCAATACCGGATCTTTCCCTGACGTTGCAGCAATTGCATTGCTTCAATACATCCGCCTTGCTGTAAATGTGTTACTCTTGCGGTATGCAACTGGTAATAATCTATTGCATCCCTTTTCAATCGTTTCAAACTTTCTTCACAGGCGTTCAAAATATATTCTTTAGAGTAATCAACAGTAAATTGTTCGTTCCTGGATACATTCCCCACTTTAGTAGCGACGATTACATTTTTCCTATTACCCAACACTTCACCGATTAATTGTTCTGAATGGCCAAGCCCATAAATATCCGCGGTATCAAAAAAATTAATTCCCAGTTCTAATGAACGGTGAATGGCGATTTTAGAATCTATGTCATTTGCATTGCCCCAACCTATAGCGGTATTACCGATCACAGCTCCGCCACCAATGGCCCAGGCGCCAAACCCAATTTCGCTGACCAGTAAATCAGTATTACCGAATTTTCTATACTGCATTCTGTAATTTATTAAATACTGTGGAGATAATATGTTTTACTATCTGCTTAACATAAATTAATGAAAACCAATTCCACACTGATATTCTTTATTTTTGAGCACTGAATAATTGCCGATATGAACAGACCCGTAAGAGTTTTAGTTGCTAAAGTAGGATTAGATGGCCACGATCGTGGTGCTAAAGTTATTGCCACCGCTCTCCGGGATGCAGGTATGGAGGTCATTTACACAGGTCTTCGTCAAACTCCGGAGATGGTTGTCAATGCAGCATTGCAGGAAGATGTTGATGCTATTGGCATCAGTATTTTATCCGGTGCACATATGACTGTATTTCCCAGGATCATCCAGTTGATGAAAGAAAAAGAAATGGATGATGTGTTATTGACCGGTGGTGGCATTATACCCGAAGATGATATGAAAACATTGAATGACATGGGAGCAGGAAAATTATTCGCCCCAGGTACTACTACCAGTGATATTGCTGAGTATATTAAAGGATGGGTCAAAGAACACAGGAATTTTTAAGTTTCTGGTGATTCTTATTTATTGAAATACCTTTTTTATAACGCCGCCAAGCTTCCCGGAAATAATAATCCGCATAGGTAAGTTGTACATCTATTTCCGATTTATGCGGCAGTTAACCAACACTACGTTTAAGGATAAACCCTCCCTTTTCTCCGATTTTTTAACGATAGTCTTTCGCGGAAAGATAATCAGGCTGGCAGGACAAAAAGATCTTGTGCAAAAAGTGCAGGTGCAATAACAGGATGACGCGGGCCTAAAACACCTCACATTGTTTTTTACACCATTCACTAACCGGGATACCCCATTCATTCCAATTTGCTTTTTTATAAACCTTATCCTCTGCAGTTTTGCTATACCATTAAACTTTTACACCCGTCTGTTCACTCACAGTTTAAGAAAGACCAGACCGAAAATTCAAAAAAATGAAACCTTATTTACTCCAAGGATTTAAAACCTTTTTCCGGGGAACTATCGGCATTAGCCTTATCCTTTCATTCAGTGTGTATGCCTGGGCCCGCATACTTTTTTATGAAGTTCCTTTTTCCGCTAAAGAAGACTTTTCGATTCTTTTTAAACTTACCGGGCTTAGCTGGGCAATGATACTTGGCTTAAAAGGCTCTTTATACAGCTTCATAGCAATTGGTGAGTTATTTCAGAGAAGGGTCAATTTCCCATCATTCGCTAAATGGGTTGGGTCTTTCGTCATTATCTTATTATTGTCCGCCATTCTTTTTTCATGCCAGGCGCAAAGCTCCGCAGGCATAAAAAAAGATTTCAATACCGGCCTTACCGCTACTTATAAGAACATAGAACCAGGTGAAGTATTACTGGTAATGAATGATGAGGTTTTAAATCATACCGATATTCCCATCGGTGAAAGTTTTCTGCTAGTCAATAAAAACATCAAAGGCCTTGTTGAAAAAAATGATAAGGTATCAGTGGGCTGTTCATTGACGATAAGCGACAAGAAAGGTAAAAAGATATTAG
This sequence comes from uncultured Bacteroidota bacterium, assembly GCA_946479055.1. The sequence continues at coordinate 9,503 of CAMLEX010000081.1, forward strand.
AAGCACCCGATCTTTTCAAAGGCAATGATATATTCAATAAGACAGATGTCACCTATCTGAAGTGTACGGTTTCTACCGGCGAACCTATGCAATGGGAAGAAAATTATGATGTAGTAGCAACCTTCTGGGATAAATATGGCACGGGAAAAATTGTAAACAAAGTGACTATCCGCATGATTGATATTCCATAAAATAATAACAGGACGGTTTAATACGGCTGCGTCCCAAAGGGTGCAGCTTTTCTTTTATCATTACTTTTGGCAAAACAAACATCATGTATCAAACCCTGCTTACCCATTTAGAAAACAGGATCTTTATTATCACAATCAACCGGCCCGATAAACTCAATGCTCTGAATAAAACAGTAATTGAAGAACTAAGTTCGGCCATTGATGAAGTGATGAACAATACAGATATCAGATCGGCTATCTTAACTGGCAGTGGTCCCAAAGCTTTTGTTGCTGGTGCGGACATCAGTGAGTTTGCTTCTTTAAATGCTTCGGGAGGAAAAGCACTGGCACAAAAAGGGCAGGATCTTGTTTTTACCAAAATTGAAAATAGCCCTAAGCCTATCATTGCAGCTGTCAATGGTTTTGCGCTGGGTGGTGGTTGTGAACTCGCCATGAGTTGTCATTTTCGTATTGCTGCCGACAATGCTAAGTTTGGTCAGCCAGAAGTAAACCTGGGATTGATACCTGGTTATGGAGGCACTCAACGTTTGGTACAATTAATAGGTAAAGGCCGTGCAATGGAATTGCTGATGACGGGTAATATGATAGATGCAAATACCGCCTTGCAATATGGATTGGTGAACCATGTGGTACCACATGAAGAATTGTTGTTAAAAGCAAAAAGCATTTTAGATATTATCAATTCAAAAGCGCCGCTGGCCATTGCTGGTTGTATAAAAGCTGCAAATGCTGTCTTTGATGAAACTAAGAATGGATATGCTGTTGAAATAAATAATTTTGGTGAATTATTTGACACAGCCGATGCAAAAGAAGGTGCGGCAGCTTTCCTTGAAAAAAGAAAGGCAAACTTTACAGGAAAATAATTCTATTACTAAAAAAGATGAACGTTATTTTTCAACCAGTTCGCCGATAGTTGCTTCATTGATCTTCTTATCAGGATTCATTATATAGGTTACTATAGAATTATCTTTCATTAACTCCACAACCCGAAAACCCCTGTAATCCGTTCCCCAATTACCACCAAAATGCGCATCAAACACAAAAGGAATATCATCTTTTATTTTTATTCCCTCTTCATCATGGTCATGCCCATTAAATACAGCTCTTATATTTTTATGTTTTGCAAAAAGTTCGAATAGTTCCGGGCAATCTACTGCATGCTTTGTCAGCTTGCCGGGGTTGATATGAATAAAAATGAAAATATTTTCCTGTTGCTTATGTTCTTCCAGTTTTTGTGTAAACCAATCCAAGTCAGGACATAAATACGTCCATTTTTCATTAGAGGTGGTTGCAACCAAAAACGAATTCTTTTTAATAGCAAAATCCAGGTTGACCGGCATATTCCAGATAGCCTCCCACTCTTCCGCTGTTACATGATCATGATTGCCCTGGCTTACATAATATTTGGGGCGAAGATCATCCAGTGCTTTTTTAGCAGCGGGAAAATGCCTTTTATCATCATGTATGATATCGCCATTAATGACACAAAAAGAAAATGGGTTTTTCCGGTGTTCATCATTGATACGGGAAACTATTCTGGCAAAATAATTCGCATATTCTGTTTTTGGCTGACCGTAATGTCCGTCGGAAGCAACCACAAACCTGAGTTTTACTTTTCTCCTATGCTCTTGTGATAAATAATAATCATTCGCTCTTATAATATTTCCGTTGGCCAACAACAAAAAAGCAGGAACCGATAAGCGAAGGAATTCTTTACGTTTCATCTGTATATTTTTTATTTTATTTAAGCCCAGATGGAACTTACCATGATATTTGTTTTATTCGTAGGCGTTTTTGATAGTGATCGTTTCCCCTTTTTTCATTTCTATTTCCATTATCCCATTTTCCAATGTATACTTCTTTTGCAAATTGGTAATATAAAATGTTCTAAAAG
>CAMLEX010000082.1 GCA_946479055.1 uncultured Bacteroidota bacterium
ATAGCAGCAACCCCGACGTATAGGAATCTTCGTACATTCAAATATGGCAATAAAATGGAAACATGATGATAGCACCTCAATGTATTTCTGCACTTTTACTTGTTTCAATTGGCTTCCATTAATAGAAAAAGTAAGCGGATATGACATGATATATAAATGGTTTGATCATTTAAAAGAACAAGGTTATGGAACGATAGCGTTTGTGATCATGCCTAATCATGTGCATACTATTCACTATTTTCCTGAACCAGGATTTAATCTCAACAAGATAATAGGTAATGCAAAACGATTTATGGCTTATGAGATAATAAAACGGTTAGAGCAGAAAAATGAACAGGATACATTAAATTATCTAGCCGGCTATGTAAAAGAGAGAGAAAAGAAAAAAGGACAACTGCATAAAGTATTTATCGATTCCTTTGACGCAAAAGGTATTTATAATGAAAAATTTTTTAACCAAAAGCTAAAATATATACACCGTAATCCTGTAAGTGGCAAGTGGAAATTAGTAATTGATTATACAGATTACGAGCATAGCAGTGCTTCATTTTATGAAACCGGCAAAGCGAAGGGTTACGAACCTTTTGATTACAGATTGTTGTAGAGCCTTACACACCGGGGTTGGCTTTGGCCAAACCCCGGTGAGACCGCGTCCGACTGTTGAAGATTGGGGAGACCCCAACAGCACTAAAGAATTAGTTTGTTTTTGAAGTGATCCATCATGCCCGTGATTTCACGACCCCACCAGTACAATCCAATTCCGGATACTTTGCATTTCGCAAATTCAACTTAATACTTTCCTGGAAGCAACTATTTTATTTCTTCGTTCCTTTCATTTCTGTCCCTGTTGTAGGACCAAAGCTCACGTTACCGGTTTGGACGATGGTTACATCGTTTTTGTTAAATGCGATCTTATACGTAAAATAAAAAGGTGTTTCATATAAGTAGGTGCGGACCTGCAGCGTATCCGGAAAAATCCAGGCGCCACTTGATGCAACAGGGGTGGTTTCGCCCGTGGGGAGCAGGCAGGTGCCGTTCTTCAATGTCCCATTTCCTATGGGGATACTGAAGGATTTATCTTTAACGGCAAACACAATGGATGGGGTTTTGGTCTTCCAATCAAAAGTCATCGCGGTAATGCCTTCCTGATTCGGCTGCATCGTGTAAGTTTGATTGGACATGGTTTTCACCAATGGAGAAACCGGTTCTCCTTTTATCCCGGAAAGGTTTAAGCTGCTTAGTTTATCTTGCAGAGCGATAAAAGCTTTCTTATTTTCTTCCACGGGTTTGTCACTCAATGCGGGCAGCAGATGGTCCCACACAAGGTTCATGATGGCTCCCATATCAGTGGTGCCGGACGTAATGGCCAACACAGCATCCTGTTTGGGAAATACAATACAATATTGTCCGAAGGCTCCATCGCCGCGGTAAAGATCATGACGACAGCGCCAGAACTGATACCCATAGCCTTGTTCCCAATCACTATCGGGACTGCTACCGTTGGAGGTTTGTTTTGTAGTAGCTTCTTCTACCCATGCCGCTGGGATAAGTTGTTTTCCTTGCCACATACCTTTCTGCAGATAAAGCTGACCCAGGTTTGCAATATCTTTTGTGCGCACCTTTAATCCCCAACCTCCGATATTGATTCCGGATGGAGAGGAATCCCAGGTGGGGTGCTGGATACCGAGTGGTTCAAATAGTCTTGGTGTAAGATAGTCGAGCAGTGTTTTTCCGGTCGTTTTTTGGATGATGGCGGAGAGCATATAGGTTGCCGCACTATTGTAAACGAAGTGGGTTCCTGGCTTATGCTCGACGGTCAGCGATAGAAATCCCTTTACCCAGCTTGTCGTGTCTTGCCTCATTCTATCCGTAGCATCATCGTTATGACCCGTGTTCATGGTGAGTAAATCACGAATACGCATGGCTAGCAAATTTGCCGAAGGTTCTTTGGGTGTTTCATCCGGAAAAAAGGATGTCACTTTATCATTGATGTTTAGCAAACCTTCTGCCTGTGCGATACCTATGGCGGTAGAGGTAAAGCTCTTGCTTAATGAGAAGAGCATGTGAGGGCTATCCGGATTGTAAGGATTCCACCATCCTTGCGCAGCGATTTGTCCATGCCGTAAAAGAACAAAACTATGCAGTTCATCTTTTCTCTGCTTCTCAGCAGCTTCAACAAAATTCAAAATGGCCTGTGATGAAATTCCAAGAGACTCCGGTGTGGTCACTTCCAGTTTACTGGTTTGAGCTTTACCTTCAGCGAATACCAACAAGAAGGAAAGGGACAGGGCGATGATATTTTTCATTACCTAATGTAATTAAAATTCGATAATGAAAATAAAATGTACAACATTATTTAGCCCGCGCCACCAAAAACTGAATTACTAAAGGCTGCCTTAATTTATTTTTGAGGCAGCCTTTTTTCTTAATTAAAGGCCTCATTCACCAACAGCTGTTATAATTTTTCTTATACAGGGCGTTTTATTTTTTGAGGTTTATCAAAACTTCATCATATTCTCCCGGTGAATAATCCTGCCTCAGGTATAGTGAGACGGATGCTTTGTTCAGATTTCTTGTTTCAAACCTATCTCCGTCAATTTCAACTTCAGAAGCGGACTTAATCTCATAGTCAAGAGATTCAATAGGACCTCCCGGGCTGGTAATTACAACGTGACCATTATTCTGAAAATCCATTGTAGCCCCGTTACCCGGTTCTGTATCGGTATTAACTAAATTGTTACTTACATATTCTTTTATAATTGTGTTTTCAATTGTCCATTTACCCACCAGGCTATTAGCCGTTTCTTCCTTATCTTTTTTACAAGCAGCAAAAAACAGTGTTGCGATCAGGCAGATGATAGTAATTTTTTTCATGATGATTCAATTTTAAGTTTAAGGTTTATGGTTTCTTTTTTGATGAAGCTTAACAACCGTTTTTTTTTGCAGGGTGATTTCAGTTCTAAAAGTGTATGACGGATTGTTGCCAAAACTTATGAATGGTTAAGTTGTCTTTTCAATTTCAAAAAGGGCATTTATCGTTTATGTTTTTTCACCCTGCCCGTTTTACCGAGGAGTAATTTAACATTCAAGCCAAGTGGCGACTGAACAGAATTGATATTGGCATAAACCCCTGCTCCTAATCCCATAAAAGAAGCAAAAGCCCAATTGATATCAGCCTGGAGCATGGCTCCGATGGTGGATTTATTTTCTTTGGTACTATTATAATTGGAGGTAGTTGATGCGGCGATAATAATATTACCAGATACTGGTTGGGTCCGTTCAAAATTTACTTTTTCACCTCTTACATAAGAAAGCCCGCCTTCGGTAGTTGCCCAAAAATTTTTTCCCAAATTGTAAGACTTACCGGCCGAAAGACTGATCAAACTCATGTCTGTGGTAACATCATAGGTATAAGGAATAAAAAAAACATATCCCGTTTCAGGTTGGTAATCGGATGGCAGATTCCTGGGTTTCATTTCAAGGTCCTTGTATGATAAGGTTATGCTCCATTTGTTGTAAATGATGGCCCTTAAGCCAAACCCGAAATCAGAACTTTTATACGTGCCGCCGCCCGCATCTCCCTGGAGATAGATTTTGCTGATGGGCCTGGTGGTTTGTGCTGCGCTGTATAAAAATGATGCACATAAAAGGATAACCACACTGAACCGTTGTCCGAATTTTTTCAATGACCGTTTCATAAATAATGTTTTAAGTTTAATTAATAAGTCAACGCTGGTTTTCAGTGTAGCATCAATTGATCTTTACGATGGGGGTTATTGATTCGGATTATTACTATTGGAGTATCCCAGGAACAAAAATTCCCTGGCATGACGGGCAACTGCGCAATTGATCTCAACTATTCCTGAAATTAGATTTGATCCGGCAGGATAAATAGTAAAAAATCGTCATTTTTATTGAATTGCAGTTCAATTGAAGTAATTTGACTGCAAAAGCACGTTACGTGGTAAATACTTCGGAAATAATACCTTGCCTGGTATTGCAGCCATATATCCGGTGCTTTGCTTATCGCGAATTGGATTCACATCATATTAAAATCTGCAGGCCGTTATTTGCAACACATGAATTTCTGATCTCATTCAATTTATCTGAAAAGAAATACGGGTATATAAAACCAGAGGATGACGATTCAATTCATACCGAGCAACTCTTGCGATCAGAAATTGTTATCACCGGTATCGGGTCACAATTTGCCGGCATGATGACAAGCGAAGGCAAAGCCAGGCTCTTTACCATGCATTTTAATCCAACAGGATTTTACCGCATTTTTGGCTTGTCTGCTGTTCATTTTACCGATCGGATTGAAGAGGACGAATATTTTTGCCGGAAAGATCTTGAGGTTTTGCACCAGCAATTGAGGGAGGCAAAGAGTATCACCGAAATGATTGTTAACAGTGAAGGCTACTTAATAAAACAGTTGGCAAACAGCAAAGCAAAAGATCCTTATAACTGTATACTATCCCTGTCTGAACGTATTGTACTCAATAGCGGCAACGACTCCGTTGAAAAATTGGCTTACGATGCAAATATGAGTATGAAAACTTTTGAACGCAGGTTTACAGAACAGGTGGGTGCTCCTCCAAAATTGTTTTCACGAATCGTGAAGTTTAATAAAGCGATCGCATTAAAAATGAGCGATCATAAAAAAACCTGGACAACTATAGCGCATGAATGCGGGTATTTTGATCAAATGCATTTCCTGAGAGATTTTAAGTTGTTTTCCGGAAAACCGGCTGGCGTTTTTTTTAAAGACACGCCGCCGGTATCGGAAAATTTTATAACCCCTGATGTTCTTTGAATGGATTTGTGCTTTGACAGCAACTACGCCGCATAGGAATCTTCGTATATTCAACGCATGGCAATAAGAAGCAAACATAACTACATTAACTCTATGAGTTTCTGCCTTCACAACTGTTCTCTCTTCGCTAAAGAATCACGTATCACACCACCATAGTCGTTAACTTAAGGCCCCTACATCGCTTGTACTTAAGGAAAACTTCCAGCGCCTCTTTTTCGCTTCCTGTCAACCTCGTATTTCTATAAACACTATCAGCGAAAAATCAGCGCCTCCCGTTGCTCCGCATATTACGCAGCGGAGTCTTCGTCCTTCCACTCCGGATAAGGAACGACATATAAATGATTAGAGTCTTCCTGTGCGTTGGCCCGGCAAAACCCGCGGAGCGTCGGTGTTTGCCTTGAACTTTTGGTTCTTTTGGTTCAAGCCAAAAGAACATAAAAGAAAAACATCTCAGGTGGTCAAAGGTCACAAGCCGTATCTGCGAGCCAGAATCCTTTTCTATTTTATGAGGAGAAAATAAACCACACGGGAAGCCTTCGCAGGGAGTATTTTATATCTCCTCAAACTCAATCAAATATTTCCTTAAGTTAACGACCATGGTCACACCAGGCATCGAAAAATTAATTGAATCACGGAATCGCTGCATAGAGACCCGCACCACGGCTTACTATCCAAAACTTATTGGGTGATAACCCGGCCATCTATTGAAGGTCCCGCCAATTTTATTTCGTAAGGCCATTGCTCTTCTTTCGAAGCTTCCGTTTTTTGCCGGCCCATAACCACCGGCCAGTGTTCGGTCGGTGCGCCGATCACTACGAGCCAGAGATCTACTGCATTCACCACCGCTTCTACTGGTGCGATCAAAATATGTAAAGGACTGGATAAAATAAAAGGAAGTGAAGGTGCCTTTTCGCTCTTATTCGATGTATTCTCTCCCGGTTGGTTAGGAAAGAAAAAGCACAACGGCGGAACAAAGAATCCATTATGCTTACGGAAAAAATTTTTCTATCTTCATTCTCAAATGACATTCTTTATGCGGACTTTCCTTGTAAACTTTATATACACTTCGGCCAATCAATCTTACAACGCTGATTTTGTTTTATTCACACAAAAAACATTTCCAACTTCACGTGAGATCTATCAGCATATTAAATCAACAGCAGTTGAGAAAGGACTACAGGTTCACGGGCCCATTTTGTGGACAGGAATCATAGAATTAAACAAAAGCGATGAAAAGGAATTTGTTTTCAAAGAAGAATAATTCTCTCCTGTTTCTGAGTCAAAAACCACAGTGTACAAATACGAAAGTTATTTTTCGCTGTTTCGATAAGCTCGTTGCCCGGTACAAGCTTCACAAAGCAGGTTTAGGGTTTTCTGGAAAAAAAATACTTAATTTTAAAGAAAGCCTGATATGAAACTCTTTTTCCTTCTTTCCGCATTTGTCTTTTTATTGAATTCAATAGTTGTTGCACAAAAAAGGAAAACCTATACAATAAATCCAGGCGAAAAGGCTGCAGAAGTAATCCCTGCGGATGAACTATTTTTATATCCCAACTTTACACCTGGAAAGGTCTATTATAAAACCGGAGCCTATTCATCCGGCTTATTAAATTACAATTTCCTGATTGCAGAAATTCAATTTATTGACCCTAAAGGTGATACTCTTTCCCCGGCGGATGAAATAACTATCGACTATATTGCCTTTATCAGGGATACCTTTTATTATGACAAAGGTTATTTGAAATTTATCCATAATTGCGGGAAATTTAAACTGGCACAAAAACAATTTTTTGAAATTGCCAATAAAGAAAAAATTGGCGCTATGGGTATAAAGACTTCTTCTTCTTCAATTGATACTTACACCCGCCTGCCGGGCAATAATAGATTTAAAAGTAATGGTCTTGTTGCCCAGGAAGTATTAACACTTGCGAGGTATGACCTATATTATTTCGGAGACAAATTCAATCATTTTAAAAGGTTGAATAAAAAAAATTTGATAGAAGCTTACCCGGCAAAAGCAAAAGAAATAAGAGATTATTTTAAAGAAAATTCTTTGAAGGAAACCAATGAAGAAGATCTGGTAAAATTGATGGAATCTTTGTCTGAGAAAAAATAGCTATTCCCGTTTACTTTTTCCTTCACCTCTAAGTTGAAATACTTACATCACAATCCTGTAAGTGGAAAGTGGAAATTAGTAATTGATTTTAGCAATTACGATCATAGCAGTGCTTCCTTTATCGGGACCCGTTGAGACCGTCTCCGATTGTTCAATTGGGGAGACCCCAACAGGACTAAAAACAAAAGCAGAGTAAAATGGATACACATGCTTACGGATTAAATGTATAGCCACCGGGCACTTGCAGCAGGTATTTTCCTGTAAACAAAATTCTACACTGTATCATTAAAAACAATTACAAGGAATTGATAGGTTGGGCTATTTTTCCCTGCCCTGGCCGGTAGTATATTTATATCAGCAAACAGTTATAATCTGCTCTGCTAAGAAAACCTATCCATCCATTGAAAAGTTTTAATGGCGGGTCCACGCCACACACATAGCTATGCTGTGAGACATCGCCTGTGAGAGGGTGACACCCGGCAGGGAAGGCAGGCCCATCGGCAAAGCGCTGGGCTATAGCATAGAAAGATGGAAGCAGTTAATGAATAGAGGATGGAAGGAGTTAATGATTTACACTATTCTGCCAGGTTCTTTATAAGTAATAACACTAGTATTGAAATTCCTTACGGAAAAGTTGCAGCGAAAATTTAATAAAAAGAAGATAAGCCCGTTACTAATAATGCGTTTGTGAAACTAACATTCTTTTAAAAAACAACTACCATGTACGGAATTGTAAATAAAGCCATCCAGGGACTAATCGTGGAAAATTTCGGCGAGGAAGCATGGAAGAAAATCAAAGATAAAAGCGGCGTTCAGGTTGATGCTTTTTTAAGTAATGCTTCATACCCGGATGAGATGACATACAAGTTAGCCTCTGCTGCTTCCGAAACGTTGAACCTGTCAATGAAAGATGTGCTGATTGCATTTGGCGAATATTGGGTGCTTAACACCGTAACAAAAGGTTATGGTTCGCTCATGAAATCAGGAGGTAACTCTCTTAGAGAATTCCTGGTAAACCTGCCCGACTTTCATAGCCGCGTGATGCTGACTTTTCCTAACCTGACTCCACCTGAGTTCAGGGTATCAAACCTCAAAGACAGATCGCTGCACCTACAGTATTACAGTAAGCGGGAAGGACTCATGCATTTTGTCTTTGGACTCATCCAGGGCCTGGGAAAATCCTACCATACTGATACTAAGATTACCATACTAAAACAAAAAAATGGAGCTTATGACCATGATGAGTTCTTAATAGAATGGTAAACAAAACTCCTTGCCATGAAAACACCAGCCAACATCCTGGAAGGGAAACTAAATATCCTTTTCCCTTTTTATTTTATCATCGATAATTCGCTTACAGTTACCGATGCCGGGAAGAGTTTGCAGAAACTGTTTCCGGGCATCGTCGGCAGACAACTGTCAGACTGTTTCCGGTTTAAACGTCCCGGCAAGGTGGCTTATCAGTTTGATTCTATCCTGAACTATACTGATCAGATATTTATTCTCGAGTCAGCCGAAAAAGAGTCCCTTTTATTTCGGGGACAAATTCTTAAAGTAGACGGGCTTTCCAACCTTTTATTTGCAGGTTCTCCGTGGATAACCAATGCGGATGATTTGACAAAGTATGAGCTTCTTTTAACCGATTTTGCCCTGCATGATATTACCGTTGATATGATCAGGACTATTACGTCAAAAGAGGTCATGATGAATGATATGGAGGACCTAACCAGGAACCTGGAGAGACAGAAACAGGAATTAATCACATCACAAGAAGTTATTCGAAAAAACGAAGAACGTTTCCAACAGGCTGCAAAAGCTACAAGGGATGTAATGTATGATTGGGATATGGTAAACAATACAGCCTGGGTAAATGACCAGCATTACATCGCTTTCGGATATGAAAAAGAAAACAACTTTGTACCAGGACTTGACTGGTGGCAATCAAAGCTGCATCCTGAAGATCATGACCGAGTACTGGCTTCTATTGAAGAGACTATCAGGCAAAAAAAAGATTTCTGGGGCGCAGAGTACAGGTTTCGTCGTGCAGACGGCAGTTATGCCAGTGTTTTAGACCGGGCCCTCATTTTTTATTCAACAGATGGTCAACCGCTTCACTGCCTTGGCGTCATGACGGACGTATCGGCCCTGAAGGAGGCCGAATGTGAGCTTCGCAAGGCAAAAGAAGCGGCCGAAGAATCGACAAAAACTAAAGGCGAGTTTCTTGCCAACATGAGCCACGAAATACGAACCCCGCTCAATGGTATAATCGGTATGACCGAAATGGCGATGGAAACAGAGCTTACTGCTGAACAACAGCATTACCTCGACATCATAAAATCTTCTTCGGACACCCTGCTGGGACTGATCAATGATATCCTTGATTTTTCAAAAATTGATGCAGGTATGCTTGAGCTTTCAGCCGCACCGTTTTCCCTACGGAAAGAATTTCCAAAATCCTTACAGTCCCTGGGCTTCAAAGCAGCTGGGAAAAAAATTGAATTCTTATGCTTCATTGACCCGGATGTTCCTGATGGTTTGCTTGGCGATATTTTGAGGCTGCAGCAGGTTATTGTGAATCTTGCAGGCAATGCCATCAAATTTACTGAAAAGGGTGAAGTGGTTCTTCGTATACAAAGTCAGTCTTGTACTGACGAAGAGGCTGCTCTTTATTTTACTGTAAGCGATACTGGTGTGGGCATACCTGCTGACAAACTGCCCATTATTTTTGAAAAGTTCACACAGGCTGACGCTTCCACCAGCCGCAAATTTGGAGGGACGGGTCTGGGGCTTGCCATTACAAAACGACTTGTAGAAATAATGGGTGGCACGATATGGGTAGAAAGTAGCGAAGGGAAAGGCAGTACATTTCATTTCACCATTCCTTTTCCGCTGCATTCAAAGAAAGTATTGCCTTGTTGTATGCCGTCTCCGGAAATGGAAAATATAAGGGTGCTTATTGTAGAAGATAACAAGACAACCTGCGGATATCTTACTGAAATGCTCGGACATCTCAAAATGAAATCAACGGCTGTTGGCAGCGGTGAGGATGCTCTCATAGAGCTAAACCGTGCTGTCCGTCTTGGGCGGCCCTACTCGTTGGTATTGCTCGATATTACATTGCCCGGCCAACTGGATGGACTTGATGTAGCTGAATCCATTAAAAACAATGCAGCGCTGAAAGACACGGAGATCATTGTAATTACCATTTCCCAAAAACCCAGCGACCGCCAGCGTTTTTCATTGATGGGTATTCACGACTATTTCTCCAAACCATTCAGCCAGTGTGAGCTGATTGAAAGTATAAAAAATATCCTGGGAGGAAAATCATTGCCGGAAAAAAAGCAAGCAGAACGAGAAGGGTTAAATAACCTCGGGGCGCTATTTGCAGTAACACCCAAAGGCAATCTTAAGATCCTGCTGGCAGAAGATAACAAAGTGAACCAGGAAGTGGCGATAAGCATGCTTAGCAAGCAGGGATATGAAGTACATATTGCCAATAATGGCGAAGATGCGGTAAACGCAGCGCTAAAAAATTCTTATGATCTTATACTGATGGATGTACAGATGCCGCTGATGAATGGATATGAAGCGACAAAAAAAATCCGTCAGTTGCAGCGGGATACGAACAGGCATATTCCCATCATCGGGTTAACGGCTAATGCAATGAATGGCGACAGGCAGAAATGCATTGACGCAGGTATGGATGATTACCTGAGCAAGCCGTTTAGGATGCAGAATCTTCTTGCAGCTATTGACAAGCTGGGATTAAGTGATGAAAATTCCGGAACTAAAAAGAATGAAGATACTGATGGGAAGCAGTTAAAAGTTGGATTAGAAGAGCTATTCAATAAATTGGGCGGTAATAAGAAGGTAGTTGCTACCTGTCTGAATTTGTTTCACGAAGAAGTTCCTCCACAACTAAACAACATAGACGCTGCCGTAAAAGCCGGTAATCGGGAAGAACTTGGAACTATCTGCCACGGATTACGGGGGGCTTTATCAACGATGGAAATGTATGAGTCGGCAAAAATTGTTAAACAAATTGAAGACATGGCGAAATCCAACCGGTTCCTGGAAATCAAAAAGCTTGTCCCATTGTTGAAAAATGAGATCAAAGAAGCGGCAGATTACATTGGAACTGCAGTTTGAAAAATGATGTGAGAATACCTATAAAACACGTTAACTCAATCCTCGAATTTTTTAGCGGTCCCGACGGGGTTTGCCGTGAAAAGCTTTGTGCTTAGCAGCAACCCCGGCGTATAGGAATCTTCGTACATTAAATTAGATGGAAACATGATGACAGCACCATCCTATACTTCTGCACTTTTTTGCCTTTGCTGGTCTTCCGAAAAAGTGGGCGGCCGTTGTTATGTGTTGAGCGTGGCTATTTGCGAATGCAAGACACCAACAACCGAAATAAGGAAACTACTCCTAATCCCTTAAGCTTTCCAGATAGGCCGGATAATCTGCTTTCATTAGTGCTTCGTCGGCTTTGCGTTTTGCTATGATCACGTCACGCATATCAGTCCACGCTTTTCCCATAGCATCAACCCTTTTTTTTAATTCCTCAAGATTGATATCCCTGCAATAAATAGGAGAACCTGGCTGCTGCTTCCATGATTGAGCAATAGTACCCAGGTCAAAAGGATCGA
>CAMLEX010000083.1 GCA_946479055.1 uncultured Bacteroidota bacterium
TATTGGTTTTTGTGAAAGAGAGAAAGAAAGAAAAACTATTCATTTAAGAAAGGTAAAATTTGAGTTGAAGCCATGGGCGGCAAGGATTGTTAAAAAACCTATTCATTCTACAGTTTACATAAATTATCTTCTAGTTTACTTTTGAGATATAATCGTATCACCAAAATCGTTTATCTGACTTATCGTGACAGTTTTTAATAGCCAAACTAAAGCTATTTAATTAGTTCTGAAATCGAATACCTGGATTGCCATACAGATGCATCGCAGCCCAGCCGCTCAGAGACGTAACTGATAAGAGCTCAACGTTTTTAGATTCAGGTTCGATTTCCGTTTGGTCACCTTAATTTTTTTACAATTTGTTTTACGCTTTTTCAAAATCGCTAGAGGACGCACAACTATCGAAATATTATGGAGTGTTCACCGTGACGTTTCCTACAATATAAAAACTTCAAATGTTTATTGATCATATAACCATATTCAAGTGAAATGGAGAAGAGGTTGATAAAGAAAGCGGGATTTTATCCGTTTCGTTTCTAAAAGTTACCATTAACCGCCTGGCTCTTAATAATTTTTTTTACCACTTTTTCACTACCCTGTCTGATTTCAACGAAATACAACCCGAATGGCAGTGTTGTATTCATCTTTACCTTCTCCAAAAATTTGTCGGAATATTTTTTTAACTGCTGGGTTTGACACAGGCTGCCATTCTCAGTAAAAATATTCACTTTTACATCCAGCTTGCTTTCATTCTGAAGTTCAATAAAAAAAAAATCAGATGTTGGATTAGGATAAATCCTGGCCTCATCAATATCTTTCTTTTCGTCAGTTGTAAGAGACTCCGCTAATACAACGGCATTGGCTCTTGCAGCAGTCCTGGCAGTGGAATCGGTGTCTACTGGCAAAATAAAAACAGGAGTCTCGGTTACTCTAACGGCCAACTTTCCACCGCTTGTTGTTACAGTTTCAACACTCATGGAATCCTGGCCGGCGCGGGGCCGATATATTTTTGCAAAAGCAGCACTACCAAGATCTAAAGTATAATAAGCTACTCTGCCCCGTTCATCAGGTACTACCAACACCCAGGCGGAATGTCCGTTTGCTTCATATCTATCCACAATGGCGTTGCTATTACTGTGAATAGTCTCTTTATAAAAATATTTTCCGATCAATTGGTTGGCCTGGTAAAGGAAATCAGCTGCCGGCCTCCTGCTCCTGTCGCCATTAATTAATCCTGATGTATTAAATCTTCCTCCGTCCAAAGGAGTATTATCGTATAATTGGTAAAAGAATACGGCTTCAATTCCTAAACGGGTATACAAAAGCGAGGACCTTAAAATCCAGTCCGCCTGTGTTTCCAGGACGCTTTTATTGTTTATGGCGATGGCTTTCAACGGACTTGCCTGGTTTATATCATACCCCGTTTCTGTAATCCATACCGGCATATCATAAGCATAATCGTGTGCCAGTTGAATAAACTGTCTTGCTGCTTCGGCTGCACCGGAAATTTCAGGTGCTGCCCCCCTTGTTGATGTCCCACTTTGCGAGCTATGTTTATCATTCGAATAATAGTGATAATTAATAACGTCCCAGCAAAGATTTACTGTACCATCCGGATTATAACCTCTGAACTCCTTGCACCAATCTATCATGCCCTTTACATAATCGATGTTGGCGCCGGCAAGCCCTCCTATTACTACTTTCATTGCAGGATCTGCATTTTTAACACCTATCCCCAATCCCATGGTATTTTTATGACCATCATAAAATGCCGATAAATTAGCGGCATATTCTCTTGCTGTTTGATAGGCTTTCCGGCCCTTCCACCATTTATCCCGCTCATTGTCACATTCGATGTACTTAATAAGACCCAATCCTGTTTTAGCTACGTTTGCTATGTCATTTGTCCACCTTACAGTTTTATTTATTTGCAATAAAGTGGTATCGATGTTTTTACTATTACCATACCTGGCCGCGAATTGAAAGCCCAACTTCGCCTGCTCGGTATAAGATCGGGGATCGGAAAAGTCATTCCCGTATTTAACCGGGACGTTTTCATTATCCTGCAAATCTGCCGGATAAGTCGCTTTCATCCATGCCGGGATAGTTTTCAGGCATGCCAACACTTCAATTCCTTCCTTCTTGCATCGTTCGTAAATAGCATCATAATTCCAACCACCACTATGTGTTGGGTTGAAAGTATAGCTTCCCTGCGTTGACTCCAGTTTTTGCCAGTCCACATAATGCCGAACGCCTGTGAAGCTTTCAGCAGCTTTCATTCTCTTTTCATCTATCACAGTTGGTTGCTGGGCAGATTCGAAATTCCATTCAAATGCATTCACCCCAAAATTTTGCCTTAGCTGCACCATCTTTCGCGGAACTGGCGACGAACCCTTACCGGACTTATAGGTGCCATATAGCTCAATTTCATTAGGGAATGAACTCGAAGTGGAAGTGATCACAAGGTACCGCACATTAATCGCCGGATTCCTCAAAGCAAACTCCTTGGGACTGTCAGAATATGGACCTACCCATGTATTGTAAAGCTGGCCGCTAAACCTGGCCAATGCTATACGTTGCCATTTATCATTAATGACGGAAAGAACCATCGGTGTACTAGCATAACTGTTGGCGCCATCATAAAATCTGATGCTGTCGATCGTCATTTCTTCGCCATCGGCTAAAGGATAATAAGAGTCATAACTGCTTAATATTTTTCCGTAACCCGTATGTACCCGCTCACTTATTACTCCATCAAAAAGTCCATACAGCCCCTTACTTCTAAAATCAAGATTATTTACCTGATACCATCTTTCAGGATCAATTGGTATTTTATTGGAAGATGATTGCGCCTGGCAAGATAAAATGCAAGTCAGTGCCTGAAAGATCAAAACAAGTTTTTTCATAGAAGTGAGTTGGATTTTTATGCAACTATTTAGTCTCCAAATTTCCTCAAAAAAAAAGCAAAACTGAAACCTACACCGGTTTCTTTTTCCAGTTATGGCAAAAACTAATTCACATTACTATTTTTAAAAATATTGATGAAGGAAACTAAATATTTCTGGTCTTGTTTTGGCATGGAGAATTCTGGCCCCGGAAAGAGCAGGAAAGATGGTTGTAAATTCATTAAAAATATGCTCGATACCGCTGTTGGAGTATATAATATTGGTGCCACCAAAATAACTGCTCAGGGCAGCCGCACCTCCATGTACGGAAATAAAATGCTCGCAATTCGCATACACTAACAACTGCAGGTGATTATAATTATTAACGGACAAACGGCGTCGAACAAATAAATTCTGCATCAGTAATACTTCAGGATATTTCTCTCTGAGCCATTCAAACTCATCCAGGTCAAGTATCTCGCTGTTGTCCGAAATAATTTCTGTTGCGAGCGGCCTGTTATAAATGATCTGGTATTTTTCCCCATATGCTTTAATAATTTTTTCCAGCGTAAGTTTATCGATGAAATTTAAGGGCTTATTGTCCCACTCAATATTATACTTGTTGGCAATTATTAAAATAGGCTTTTCAAAAGAAAATATGCTATTACTGAAAACCTTTTTTAACGGAACCTGCGCCCACTTTGAATAGTTGAAAGAAACGCAATGGGTCATGTTGGGAAATTCAAAGTTGCTATGGTTGAATTGCCAGACCCTTTTCTCGTATATCTCTTCATGGTCTTCACTAAAAAAATATAACTCTTTTGTATTTTTTGACGAAATAGTTTTTTGCAACGTACCGTTCAAATAATGCCAATAGGCAAACGGAAGAACGAAACAAAGTTCCTGCTGAAATTCACCCTGGTAGCTAGTTACTTTATATTTTTTTTTGTAGAAATAATCGCTTAAATAATACTTTAGTTGATAAAATCTGCTGTAATAATTGTCGCTGATATAATAGCGATGCCTCTTTTGTATTTTGTAATACCGCACATGCGCAAAAGCACTCAATAATTTTAAGACTAATTTCTGCATTTATAGCCAAACATTAAATGAACCAGAAAGCTTAGATACAGTATTGTAACCAAACTCATTTATGAACCCATGATTTTCCAGGGCTTCTTTACAATCCGGGCGGGTTAACGATCTAAAGCTATTTCATCGAACATCTCTCTCGCTTTTATTTTTAAACCGGGAAGGCTTGTCTTTATCTTTTTTTCTATACTTTCTTTTTCAGTCACTACTCTACTGAGTAAACGAATGGCATCATCCTTCTCCATATCATTTGATTCCAATACAAAATCTTCAAGATTAAATAAACTAAACAATTCCTTGTATTTGTGTGACCAGCTAATAGCTATAACAGGCTTTTCATGCAGGAATCCAAATATAAGTGCGTGAAAACGCGAACTAATTAAAATGTCTACTGAACCGATTATCGTGTCGATTTCGGTAGCAGAGTAGTACTGATCTGCAAAAAAACATCTCCGGGGAACCTCAACGAATTTCATTAACAGTCTGCATAAATACCTGTCATCTTTTGCCTGAACATTTGGTGGAAAAACTTCATTAGGAATAAATATCACATCGGCATTCAATACTTGGATGCAGTGATTAGCCAGCGCTAAAAGCATTTTGAAGTAAACATTATCTTTTTCCAATCCGGAAGTTCTTTCATATACTCTTAAATTTGGTGAAATACCGATTAACCGGTCACCCGCACGCTTGTAACCCAATGAACTCAGCATATTATTGTTTACCCCGTTAGTATCGTAAGCAAAGACAATGTCGTGCATCAATGGAATTTTTTTGGGAGGTATATCTAAAACGTCTGAAAGATATTTTTGAGATGTTAAATCCCTTGCATAAAACTTATTGGCGTTGGCCAACATTTCTTTTACAGCATTAGCCACCCGGGGTTTATGAAAACTGCCCCAAGCCTGGGGCATAAAATAGAACCTGGTCTTCTCCTTTTTATAAAACTTTTGAAGCTTTATTGTTTCCATCACCATGGGCTCACCCCAGGAATCCGCATAGGCAAAACCACTTACATCAACAACCATGTCTATATCGGGTATCTTGGTTTTCAAAACAGCAAAAGGAAATTCAAACACAAAGGGCTTGTCTTCTTTAAAAATAAATTTGTGCATTTTTCCGCTAGCCCTTTTGTAGAATCTTTTAATTTTCTTTTTCAATTCGCCATCCTGGTTGCAAACGGGTACAATGCCATTTTCTTTAGCCAGGGCTTCTTCGTAACCCCTGCATAGCATATAAAACCTGGCCTGCTTATGCCTAAGCTCTAATTGTTGCTTGACTGTTAACATCATTGCCTCCGCACCTTTATTTGAAAAATTTGCTCCAATAATTAGAATGTTCATTGCCTGTCTCTATTTTATAGTTACGGATTTAATTGCAATCCGAATGAAAGTATTTGACCAAATTTCCATGGCAAGCTTTCCTGTTATTTCATAAATAATTGCTTCATCATATAAACCTGTCTTAGCTTTTCCCTCCCACTTTTTGGCAGACACCATAATGACAGATATATTATCACACTAAACAACAAACCGATAATAAACAAATTCAAAGCCGGCAGGTAAACAAAATATTGTCTAAAACTAAACATGGCCAGCCCGCTTAAAATTGAGATGATCAGAGGATACCGAATCACACGGAAAAAAAGCCCCACTGATATGACCGATTCTTTAAAGGAATAGTACAGGGAGGGCAAAAGTAACAGGTAGTTTACTATAGCATAGGATATAGCCACGCCGGCTATATCCCAGTAGATCCCGATTGTAAAACCAAGGATCACAAAAATGGCGTTGGCAACGCCCCATATCAAATACCTTTTTGTGTTACCCGTTGAAATCATAACCGCACCCCGTGTACTGGCAACAGGTTGAATAAATGAAGTAATCGCTAATAATTTAAAAATATAGCTGGAGCTTATCCATTTTTCTCCTAATACAATCAAGATCAACTCGTCGGAGAAAATAGCCAAAAACAATACCAGCGGCATTGAAAAAAAAGACAATAAAAAAATATAGTTAGAATAATACTGACGAAACTTTTCCTTTTCCGCCTGTAAACTGCTTAATGCGGGTAAAGCCACCGTATTCAAGGGGTCTCTCAATTGCGTGATCGGAAGTAATAAAAGTTGATATGCTTTTGAATATAAACCCAATGCCCCCGCTCCTAAATATTTTCCAATTAGCATGTTGTCTGCATTTCTTGAAAAATAATTTACCAGGTCAAATCCGGTTATGGTGAGACCAAATTTTAAAAAAGACCGGCCTTCTGAGAATTTAAAAATAAAAAGGGGTCTCCAGTCGCATATAAACCACAGCGTAATGGTTGACAATACCGGTGTTAATACAGTTGATATCACTACGGCCCAGTAACCATATCCTTTATAGGCAAGGAATACTCCAGTTAAAATACTTATACCAGAACATAAAATATAATTTATCGCCAGGCTTTTAAACTTCATTTGTCTTTTCATCAGGGCGTTATGCTGAAGCGAAAAACCAGAGATAAATATACTAATGGCAAAAACTAAAGTTATGTTGAACACCTTTTCCTCTGCATATAAATAAACTAAAAGTGGAGCAGATAATGCAACGACCAGCGAGATGAAAAAAGATATAATGATATTTAACCAGAATAAAACGCTTACCTGAGTTTGGGTAATTACCTCTCTTTGAATAAGCGCCGCTGAAAGGCCTAAATCTTTAAAAGTGCTGATGAACCCTGTAAAAGCAGTTACCATAACGACAAGGCCAAAGTCCTCCGGGGCAAGAAGCCGCGCCATAACCGCGGTAAAACCAATTGTAAAAAAAAGAGTTATTACTTGTCCGCTTACCGTACTAATACCGCCCTTGACAGATTGTGTTTTCAGGTCAGCTTTTAAATGCCTCCTGGAAAACCATTTTTCATCATACCCTGTTATTCCGGAATTACTCATTATTGATTATATCTTATTAAATACCCTGGGGACTTTTTTTGGGAATAAGGAATTTTTTCATTGGGATCAGCATACCCCACTCCTATTAACATCAATGGTCTCTCATCATCATCCAGCTTAATTATTTTCTCCATCTTTCGCTCCAGGGCTTCAATATCCGGCCAGTTTACGGGCATCGAACTTAAGCCTAAGGTTTCAAGGGCGAACATAAACGACATAGACGCCAGTCCGCAATCAATATACATTACATGCCGGTCCCTCTCGCTGATATATGCGCTTAATTTACCAACGACGACAACAAAAACAGGTACGTTGTTATAAAAGCCTTTGATTCCCATGGGAACAGAACCAACAAGATTTTTTTTCTCCAAATGATCAAATATTCTGAACTCAAAAGGCTGGCGGTTACAGGCCGAAGGAGAAAGTGTAGCAATTGATATGGCCTTTTCAATCAACTCCCGGGAAATCTCCTTGTCTAAATACCAACGAACCGATCTTCGTTGCCAGGCCAACTTATAAAGATCCTCGAATTTTATTGAATTATATTCACGGACACTTCTTATAAAAGGAACTAAATCTTCACCATTATCAGCACCATTTGCAATGTGATTTACATGATCAAATATTTTTTTAGCCTGTTCGATAACAGGATGGTTATCTACACTATTAAAATAGTTTTTTACTACAGAGCTGGCCCAGTATATCAAGTCTATATCGACAGTTGAAGAGTCTTTATGATAGGCTTCACATAAAATCTTATAATTTTCCACTATTCCGGAAATATAATCTACTGCAAATACAGGCCTGCGCTCCTTCATTATTAAACCTTTTTCCAAACGATGAATTTCTCTTCTTAAGAAAAATTCGTTTGGTTTATTTTCTTTCAAAGCCAAATAATGTGAATGCTTTCCATTTAAAACCTTTTGATGTTCTCTCGCAAACTCCTTTGAAAAGAAGCAATAGTAAACACTACTTAAGAAGCGGTTTCTTCTGCAGAGAGGAATTAAAATTTTATTCTGCAGCTTCAATTTCAATTGATATCTTGATATCATTTTTTTATTGTAAATATTTTATTGACTAAGTAGGGAGACTTAATAACGCTACCCCGATTAGTTGATCAAAGAGGAATTTTCAAATTCTTTCATCCAGGTATTGTAAAACGTGCTGTTTTTCCCGTATGAATTGTCTATTAAATTCACCTTTTTATCCAATAGCACGGATAATATATAGCCATGCAACCGTGTGGTATAAATTTCATCGTAGTTGTTTATAAAATTAATGCCCTGTAGCATATACCATTTACTTAAGTCCCGCCTTCTAAATCCATAACTATGATTGATGATATTTTTAAATCCCGGCTTTTTAACCAAGAGCTTTGAAATAATGTCATCTGCTTTGCTCAGGGCATTGCTCACTTTGGTGCTCATATTACGCTCCATAGGTGGCCAATCTCTTACGTCAATTTTTTTGCGGGTACGGATACGGTCTTTCAAAGCCTTTTCATCAAATGATTGACTAAGTTCTTTGTCCTGCCGCTTTAATATTAATATGTTATTGGTTTCTGCATTGTTGTTATACTGCTCCAGGTTCAAACAAAACGCCATATCAGGCACTAATAAAATAGTATTATTGGTGAAATGGGTTTTTAAAATCTCGTAAGATTTAGTATCCCGGGCGCAAATGGTTAGGTCGGGATGTTGATTGAATAGCTGAGCATCCCTGCGAAGCAGGTTATTATCTTTATAGTATACAGTTTGGGGAAAAATAATGATTTTGCTCCCGGGAAATGCACTTATTACCTGCGTTTTAAATTGCTGATGCCAACGCCAGATGTCGCCAAAATTGCCGCCACCATGCAATAAAATTAACCCACTGGATGGTATACGTTTGAAATCGCAATAGGTAAGGTTGGCCATATACTGTCGCTCAAAGGGCAGCCTTCGCAAGTATGCTAATTCGCCTTCACAGATTAGCTGGTCACCAATATTATAATGATTCGGCACATCCAAAAGACAGTAGTCTTCCCGAATAAGAGGGTCCAATGATTGATAAACCACTTCTCTCAATTGTGAGATTTTATTTTGATTACTGTTCATCTTTTTATTTGAGATAGTATGCACAAAATTGTTTTTTTATTACTAAGAGCGGCCGTTATAATTTTCTACTGTTAAATACTTTCTTTCCTCATTGAGCAGGTATTGATCTACTCCCGATTGACACCAGACACTTTTATTTTCCCTGCTTTTAAAAGCTCTTGCATCATTTTTCTCACTGTTTTCTTTTTTCGCCTCTTCATGATAAAGATGGTATTGAATCGCCCCAAAGCGTATAAAGGTTAGTTTGATACCGCGGTTGATTAAGCGGAATGACATTTCAGTGTCTTCCGAACCCCATCCTTCAAATGCCTCATCGTACCCATTGATCCCTAGAATATCTTTCCGCCAAAAACCCATATTGCAACCTAATATGTATTGATATTCTTTTTCCCAGTGATAATACCGGGCATATAGTTTTTGAAGTACCGGTATGCGCAGTTGACGAATAGCATTTTTTGAAAACCCTGGAACAAAACGGATGGACGCCGTTCGGTGATCGAGGATATTTTTTGAAACAGCCGGACTCAGGTAAAAGCGATTACCAGAATAAAAACGGTTTTTCGCCGCATGTAACAGGTGATCGCGGACAAAGTGCTTATGCAAAATGATATCACCATCAATTTGTAGTATATAGGCACCGCCGGCTATTGCTAAACCCTTGTTCCGTATCCTGGCTAATTGAAAACCTTCGTCGGGTTGCCACACATGAATGACTGGAACCTTGCTCAATTTTTTTACCCGGTCAATCACTTCTTTAGTTGAAACGGCAGAGCCGTCATCGCAAACAATAATTTCATCAGGTAATCTACTTTGAGCAAAAACACTGTAGATCGTAACCTCCAATGCCTCCGGCCAATTATAAGTCGAAATCAA
This sequence comes from uncultured Bacteroidota bacterium, assembly GCA_946479055.1. The sequence goes on from CAMLEX010000083.1 coordinate 9,876, forward strand.
TAAACTACATGATGGAAATGGTTTCATAAACACCAATATTTTTAAAAAATCTTTTTAGAAGGTTTTTTATATATGCTTCATTAAACTCTTGGCAATATTTTCCCAGCTAAATTGACTTACAAAATGTATTCTTTTCATACGCAATTCATCTGAATTTTCCTGCAATGCTTTTTCAGTTTGATATATAAATGAAGTACAACCATCTGCTAAATAGGAATGCTGACTAAAAACTTCCTTCATCGTATTTGTTGCGGTAGCTACAACAGGCTTAGCCATGGCGAGGTATTCAACTATCTTCAACGGAAAATTGCCTGTAGTTATATTATTTACAGTTTGAGGATTGATACAAACATCAAAATATTCAAGATAAGCAGGGATTTCCTTTGTACTTTTTCTTCCCAAAAAATACACATTGGTCAAAGAATGTAGTTCACTTTTCTGAAACGACTCATCTTCCCAACCTATCAAAACAAAATTCCATTCAGGTTTAATTTTAGCCATTTCAATAAGCAATTTTAAATCCAATCGTAAGGAAAGCAATGCTCCTACATAACCAATGCGGGGATGAGATATGTTTTTCAAATCGTCAGGTTCTGCCATAGGTATAGAATAATTGTATTGATCGGTATTAAAACCATTACCAATATAAAAACTGTTGGGATTATACTGTTTAGCTCTTCTTGCGAAATCATTGGAATTACAGACTACAGCATTGGATTTTTGCATTAATACGGGTTCCAGCTTTGTCCCGTGCCGCTTCCAGTAATCCATTGCTATGGTATAGTCTCTGTCCAAATAAATATACTTCTCCGGGCGAAGTAGTTCTTTCAGGTAAAAACTTCTGAAAATATCCTTATCATTAATCAGCACAAAGGTTTCAAACTCCAATTCTATCAAGGCTTCCTTAATGTCCTTTGCAAAACGAACATTATTAATCCAGTTGAGTTTTTTAAAAATAAAAGTAAAAGGGATCCAGTTTATAGATTCTATAATTCTTGAAGGTTGCAACATCCAAAGATTTTCCCTCAATTGGGTTAACTTCTTCTTTTTATTTTTTATAGTATCTATATGAGCCCTGGTAGAAGGATCTTTTGATTTTGACAATAATGTCCTCCTGTCTATCGGCGGATTAACATATAATACTTTGTGGCTTTTAGACAATTCCTTTGCCAGGCAGGTAGAGGTTGAATCCCTGTCCGTATTAATAGGCTGCAGACTTACAAATACAAAGTTCATATCCATTACTTGCTTACCTTTCGGGAACACAGATTATTTGTTATGTCGTGGCCTTAGTTGAAATATTTAATTATATATTCCTTACCAATAAACATCTTATCTACCTGCAATTCCCATAGTTATTTACAAAATTCTTTTTGCTTTTTTGACAATGCCTTATATCTGACAATTAAAAAAAATTATTCATTGGTGGAAGTTTTAGTATCATGGGGACGATGTGGTACGAACATGCTTGAAAATCTTCTAATCTCCTTAATGATCCGGTTACTTAACGCCCTGCTAAAACCTCCATCCCGCTGTAGTGACCTGGGATTGGTCCACACTACTGCTTTTCCTGACTTCACCTGCTCCACTCCACCGTACTGCATCAAATCAAAACACATTCTTCCGTCTTCGCCTCTTATTTTATGCATGACAAACCCTACCTTAAT
>CAMLEX010000084.1 GCA_946479055.1 uncultured Bacteroidota bacterium
AGTGCTCTTCTTTATTGGCTAATTGCCCGCAAGCGGCATCAATATCTTTTCCGCGGCTACGGCGAAGGCGTGCATTGACACGGTGTTTCCCCAAATAATACATAAAGGCTTCCACTTTATCTTCCTCCGGCTTTTCAAACTTAGCCGCATCAATGGGATTGTATTCAATCAGGTTCACAAGATCGGCTGGAACCTGGCGATAGATCTTTATTAATTCATCAGCGTCTTTCAGGGAATCATTTAAATCTTTGAAAAGAATATATTCAAAAGTGATCTCGTTCTTTGTTTGTTTGTAAAAATAATTCAGCGCATCTATCAACGATTGAATATCATTTGTATCATTGATGGGCATGATCTCATGCCTTTTTTTATCATTAGCTGCATGGAGCGATAAGGCCAATTTGAATTTCACTTTATCATCACCCAACTGGCGGATCATTTTGGCCACTCCGGCTGTGGAGACGGTAATACGTTTGGGACTCATAGCCAACCCTTCAGGCGAAATGATACGTTCAATAGACCGCAATACATTTTTATAATTCAACAGTGGTTCACCCATGCCCATGAACACAATATTGCTGAGCTTTTTACCATATTCTTTTTCACATAGATCATTGAGCAATACCACTTCATCATAGATCTCATCAAATTCAAGATTACGTTTGCGGTCCATATAGCCGGTCGCACAAAACTTACAACTGAGACTACAACCGATCTGTGAAGAAACGCAGGCCGTATACCTTCCTGAAGCAGTGGGAATTAAAACGCCTTCTACAAAATGACCATCATGTGTTTTGAAACGTAATTTGAAGGTTCCGTCTTCTGAATGTTGCGTATGATCAGTTTTTAAGCCGGGCAAGGTGAATATGGAGCTTAATTTTTGCCTTAGTTCTTTGGAAAGATTGGTCATTTCATCAAAACTGCGGACAGGTTTCAGCCATAGCCAGTCGTATACCTGTTTGGCTCTGAATTTTTTTTCACCAATCGTTACAAAATATTCTTCGATATCCTTCAAACCCAGGTGTCGTATGTTCTTTAAGTCATTTTTCATGATGCTGCAAAGATAGTCAGTGTGACTAATTCCTGCTGTTTGGGTTTAAACATATAAAACATTTTTGCATAAAACATTTTTGCATAAAACATTTTAGTATAATATCTTCGGGTTGCAAAACTTCTTTGTATGACAAAAGCATTCGACTTTGGTAAAATAGCAGATGGCTTTTATTTTACTAACCGGGATAAAGAAGCCGCATGGTTAAAGCGGCAAATTGAATCTGGCATTAATGCAATGCTGATTTCGCCAAGACGCTGGGGGAAATCTTCGTTAGTGCAGCAAGTTGCTGACAAATTAAAAAAGGAAGATCCCGGTTTTGTTTTTTGCTTTGTTGATCTTTTTAATATACGGTCTGAGCAGGAATTTTATGAAGCTTTATCGCGACAGGTATTGAAAAGCACGAATAGTAACTTAAATGAAATTGGAAAAACGGTAACCCATTTCTTTAAACATTTAATTCCAAAGATCAGCTTCAGCCCAGACCCATCAACCGATATTGCCGTAAGTTTCCGGCGCGATGAAATCAAAAACCATTATTCGGAAGTGCTGAATTTACCAGAAAAGATTGCACAAAAGAAAAAGCTAAAAATAATTGTTTGCATAGATGAATTTCAGAATGTAAGTTTTTTTGACGAGCCTTTGGCGATTCAGAAACGATTGAGGGCACATTGGCAAAAACATTATAATGTCACCTATGTGCTTTATGGAAGCAAACGTCATCTCATGATGGATTTTTTTACAAAACCTTCTATGCCATTTTATAAATTCGGAGAAATATTGTTCCTGGAAAAAATAGAAGAAAAGCACTGGACACCCTTTATAATAGAAAGATTTAAAGTTACTGGCAAACAGATAAGCGCAGAACTGGCAAAAAAGATAGCGGTTGAAATGAAGAACCATCCGTACTTTGTACAGCAATTAGCCCAGGCTGTCTGGAACACAACATCCAAAAAATGCCATTCCGAAACGATAGAAGAAGCTATAGAGGATTTGCTTAACCAATATACTATTCTCTATCAGCGGGAAGTGGATCAGCTTACCAATTTACAGATTAAATTCCTTGAGGGTTTGTGCAAAGGAGAAAAGGCATTTACGTCAGCAGCTTTTTTAAACAAGTATGCGATAGGGGCCGCAGGAAACATTAAAAGAATAAAAGAAGCATTGGAAACTAAAGAGATAATTGATATAAGCGGGAAAGAAATCAGCCTCACTGACCCTTTATTTCAATTATGGCTCACACGGCGATATTTTCGTAATGTTATTGACGAAGCATAAGCATCTTGAGGAAAAAGAGGCAAATGAATCGGTACTTTGCGCTTCTTTTATCAGATAATTTAGAAATCAATTATGAAACCAGTTTACGTAATAGACGTTGTAAGAACACCGGTAGGAAAATATGGCGGTGCCTTGGCAGCTACCAGGCCCGATGATTTATTAGCCAATGTGATTATTGCATTATTGCAACGTAACGAAACGGTTGATGTAAATGCAATTGAAGAAGTGATTGCCGGTGCTGCGAACCAGGCTGGAGAAGATAATCGCAACGTAGCAAGAATGGCTGCATTACTGGCAGGATTGCCTGTAACTGTTGCTGGTTGCACAGTGAATCGTTTATGCGCTTCAGGTTTGCAAGCTATCATGGATGCATCAAGACAGGTCATGTGTGGTGATGCGGAGCTCATCATTGCTGGTGGTGTAGAGAGTATGACAAGGGCGCCATTTGTAACTGCGAAATCAAATTCTCCTTACTCAAGAACTGTAGAAACTTATGATACAACAATGGGTTGGCGATTTATAAATAAAAGGCTGGCGTCATTGTATTATCCTTACAGTATGGGTGAAACGGCAGAGAATGTGGCAAAACAATGGAAAATATCAAGGGAAGAACAGGATGCATTTGCATTGCAATCACAAGAAAAATATTTTGCGGCCAAAGAAGAAAAAAAATGGGATGATGAGATAGCGGCTGTAGAACTTTATAATGATGGGTTGGTAAGCTGGATGATCCATGATGAGCATCCGCGGCAAACCTCTTTAGATAAATTAGCTTCTTTAAAACCAGCATTTGTCAAAGAAGGTACTGTTACTGCCGGCAATTCCTCAGGTATCAATGATGGGGCGGCGGCTATGTTATTGGCAAGCGAGGAAGCGGTAAAAAAATATGAGCTAAATCCAATAGCAAAAATTGTTTCGATGGCGGTAGCAGGTGTTGATCCTGCAATTATGGGTATTGGCCCTGCACCTGCTACAAAAAAAGCATTGGAGAGGGCTGGTTTGAAAGCAAGTGACCTTGATCTGGTAGAACTAAATGAAGCATTTGCTTCGCAATCCATTGCCTGTATCCGTGACCTGGGGCTGGACAATAATAAGGTGAATGTAAATGGGGGTGCTATTGCAATCGGCCACCCGCTGGGATGTAGCGGTGTACGCATCTCTGCTACTTTGATGCATGAAATGAAAAGAAGGGAATCGAAGTATGGATTGGCGACCATGTGCATAGGTGTGGGACAAGGAGCTGCTATAATATTTGAAGGGATCTGATTTTCCATAAATCCAAACAATCTGAAAATTCCCGTTCAGACCATCGGGCTCATTCATTTGATTAGTATCTTCCAGAGATAATCACCTTAACCAGCTAAATTTTAAAAAATGAGAAAATTTTTTCTTTTGCTTCTTGCAATAACAAGTTTCACCATACTCAATGCGCAACAAACATTACCGACCGATTCAGGAATATACCGGTAAATATAAATTTCCTGAAGGCAGTGTTGTAACAGAAATAACAGTAGTACTCGAAAACGGAGTATTGTTTGCCAGTTCAAGCCAGGGAAGTTCTGAGTTGAAAAAAATTGAAAAAGATATTTTTGAAGTAATAGCCTACTCAGGTAAAGCTACTTTTAAAAGAGATGAGAAAGCAAAGTTAAGAGGGGTAACGATAGTAATAGAAGATTTGATACTCGAAGGAACCAAAGAAGAAAGTGGTTCCGTATCCATGATTAAATTTCGAAGCCTGTAAACAAGATAAATGAGTCAAAAAACAACATGGCAGGAGGACGGTTTTTTCAATGAAGATATCAACGTAGCAGTTGCTATGGATCAACTGAATGATCATGTACAGCAAATGCCTGGAAGGTTTGAGAAATTTTCAAAAGAAGAGCTGCTGTCTAAACCTGCTCCCAATAAATGGTCCAGGTTGGAAATATTGGGCCATCTTATTGATTCAGCAATAAACAACCTTAAACGGTTTACCGAGATCCAGTTTCTTCCACAACCCTATAAAGTCGTATCCTATCAGCAAAACGAATTGGTTGCAGTTAATAATTATCAAAACTTGCCGGTTGCTCATTTGCTAGATCTTTGGAAAACGTTGAATGAACAGATCATATATGTTGTAAAAAATATCCCACAAGAAAAATTTAATTTTTATGTCGATCCGCAATATGATAACAAGGAAATGAAAAGTTTAGGCTGGATCATTTGCGATTATGTGGCGCACCTTGAACATCATTTGAAACAATTGTGATACCTTATTATTCATAAAAAAACCTCCTGAGAAATAGGAGGTTTTTTAAGATTTAGTTATCTTTTTTGATTTTTTGTTTTGGTGGTGACGGGGGTGCTGGTTCCTCTATCACCTCAATCTTTGTTTCTTCAGAAAGTTCTTCTGTTGGAGCTTGTACATCTTCGTTATACGAAGATTTTGATTTCTTGTTCATTTCCATCTTAATTCCCATTTCTATCAGCTTGATAAATTGTTTCAGGCTGTTTTCTTCTTTATTGCTGAATTGTAGTTCAGCGGTACTCAGGGCAGCTCCATTTTCATATTTTCCGCCGTAAAAGACTACCCGTTCAAATGCTTCAAATACTTTTGACCCTTCCTGGTCGCCATCCTTCTTTTTTTTCTTACTCATTTGCATGGCAAAGTTTACAATAGCATTTATATCTAATGAAAACAATGACGGATGACTTACATAAGGAGCTGTAAGTTCTGTAATAACGCTGTTGCTATTCGTGTTCAAAAATTTTTTGGCGGCAAAAGGAGAAATGGATGCAACAAAAAAACTATCGGTTAATAAGAAAGCGGGTTTCAATCCGGCCAAAGGGCCTGACGGTTTTATTTCATTCCCTTCTGCATCTCTTTTAATCTCTTTTGGTTTTTGTAATATGTTTACCAGTGGTTCGATTTTGCTTTTGTTTTTTACGGAGGCGGCTAAAAATAGCTGCAGGCCATTGAGTGCAGCTGTCACTGTATCTTTTTCATCATATTCTTGTGCCCTTATAACCGCCAACGTAACATCTCCATTCAACCCTTCGGCAACTTCCATTGGTTTAACAGAAGATTTTTTAGTCAAACTATCAACCATTTTTTCCGCACCACTTGCTTTCATTATTGCACCTAGCATTTCCGGCGACATACTAAAGGAAATTAAAGCTATTAGTTGTCCAGAAGGTAATTTTTTTAATAGCCCGCTATTAAGCTTCTCAGAAGGGTAGAGGCGATACAATGAGTCCATGGTTTTGTTCATGTAACTTTTCATTTGCATCACTGCCTTACCGTTTTCAAAACGTAATACAGCAGCCATATAATTACCCTGCTGCATTATTCCCCAGTTCATCATTTTCAGCATTTCATTTTTTTTGTTCGCTTTTCCTTTTGGCTTTTCCATATTACGGTTGAGCCATAGGCGCATATCTCCATCTTCTTTTGTTAAGTCAATAAAGCGACTATCCTTTGTAACCGGATTTGCAACTGGGGTCAATAGCAACTGGCATTGCTTTATTAATTGATTTGTTTGATTGGCAACCGCTTTTGTATTCTGAGCAGTCTTTTCCGATTTTGACAAAGAAGGAGCAAGATATTTATCCTTTGACATGGGTGCGACAAACAATCGGGATGTCCATGCGAAAACGTTTTTATTGTCAGCCAGTATTTTCAATTTGCCAACAGTACTGATTTTTTGTTTTGGAGAAATTTTTTGTACGGTGGCAGCAAATTTTGCAGAATCAGAAAGCTGGCCATATAAAACAGGAATTGATTTGGTTTTGTTTTTTGGGTCAGGAATCAGTACAATAAAAAGATCACTTTGAAAATTAATACCGGTTGAAGCCGGATCTTTTAAAACCTCCTGCAAATGCAAAGGGGCATCTTTAAGAGCTTCTTCAAAAAAACTGAGTTGCTGTATTTCCTGCCATTTCATTTTTGAAGCCAGCGAGGGCAAATTGAAATTAATAATGGCTTTTGCATCGGCAGGCAAATAGGCATGCAGTGGATTTTGTTGTGCGAATAAGCAAATACTTTGGTTTAAAATGATTGTTGCAAGCAACAAACGGCGGGAGAATTTCATTGTTAAAAAAGGATTTAGAAATTAAGGTTTAAAAGGTTGCTGAATGAAATAGTTTGTTGTTCACCGGTTTTTAAATTTTTTACTGTGCATTCATTAGTTTCCAATTCACGGCTACCGATGATGACTGCGAAAGATATATTTTTTTTATCAGCATATTTAAATTGTTTCTCCATTTTTGTGGTTTCCGGGTAAAGTTCACAGCGTATATTTCCGGTTCTTAATTGTTGCATCAGCTCAAATGCTTTTTTACTTTCCGCTTCACCCAGATTAAAAAATAATACCTGTGTACCAATATGTACTTCTTCAGGAAAAAGCTTTAATTCTTCCATTACATCATAAATACGATCAACACCAAATGAAATACCAACGCCGGGAATATCAGGAAGACCAAACAAACCTGTCAGGTCATCATAACGGCCGCCACCGCCGATACTGCCCATCTGAACATTGGAGGCTTTTATTTCAAAGATGATTCCCGTGTAGTAGTTGAGACCGCGGGCAAGGGTAGGGTCAATAACAAGTTGACAGTTGGCATTTGAGAGATGAGAATTGTTTACTAGGTGCCCGATTTCTTTTATACCGATTGTTCCAACTGCACTGCTTTCAAATAATTCTTTTAGCTGACTTAGTTTTTCAGCATTCTTGCCTTTTATTTCAAGATACTTTTCAATAATGCTGATCTGTTCTTTGCTCAATCTTCTTTGCGATAACTCTTCTTTTACTTTTTCCAAACCGATCTTATCCAGCTTATCAATAGCAATAGTGATATCAGTCAGTTTATCAATGCCGCCACATTGTTCTGCCAATGCAGCTAATATTTTGCGACTGTTGATCTTTATTTCTACTGCAATGTCCAGCTTTTCAAAAACGGTTGAATAGATATTTGTCAACTCTATTTCATTCCACAAAGAAGTACTGCCAACTACGTCCGCATCGCATTGATAAAATTCACGGTAGCGGCCTCTTTGTGGCCTGTCTGCACGCCATACGGGTTGTATTTGATAACGTTTAAACGGCATGGTCAGTTGACCATAATTCATGGCTACATACCTGGCAAAGGGAATGGTCAGGTCATATTTCAATGCTCTTTCAGTCAGGTTCTTATCATTTTTCCCCTGCAAAGCCTTTTCAAAAGCTGTTTTAGCTTTATCAATGTTTTTAGGATCACCCAGGCCATTGTTCAATATTTTGAAAATTAATTTATCTCCTTCTTCTCCATACTTGCCCATCAATGTTTCCATGTTTTCCATCGCCGGTGTTTCCAGCGGTTGAAACCCATACAATTCAAATACATTTCTGATTGTATTAAAAATATAATTCCGTTTGCGAACAACTTCCGGTCCGAAATCTCTTGTTCCTTGTGGGAGGCTAACTGTAACTTTTGCCATTTAATAGTGGAGTTATTTTAAATTAAGGTCGCTCTTCAAAGCCCCTTTAGGGGTTGGGGTATATTTATTAATGATAGCATCGCACACTTCATCAATCATTTTATAAACTTCATGATAACCTGGTTCAGTTCCATAATAAGGATCAGGGACATCCATATTTTTCCCCGGATACAACTCATTCATCAGCAAATCAACTTTTGTCGCATCAAATTTTTTCTTTGAGATGCGTTTAATATCATCCAGCACATCAGCAGCCAATGCATAAATTTTATCATACACTTCAAAATCTTCCGCAACAAATCTCCTGGCTCTTTGCTGGCAAATATCAATACCATTCAGTTTCGCTACTTTTTGTGATAAAGGGTGAGGAGGTTCTCCTGTATGATAGCTATTGGTGCCAGCGCTTTCAATACTCCAGTTTAACCCGGCTTTAAATGCTTTATCTTGCAAAATGCCTTCTGCCAAAGGGCTGCGGCAAATATTTCCCAAACAAACCATTAAAATTTTCATGGCGCAAAGATAACTATGAGCTCTGAGCCTTGTATTTTTCGTCGTTTATATTTCTATGAAACAGTTTGTTTATGGATTTACAGGGTTGATGGCATCTAATTTGCCAAATAAGGTTTTAATTATTTCATTAACGGGAAGGACTGTGTAAGAAAATGCCCAAATAAAAACGGATGATCTAAATGGCAGTACTGTATCAATACTTTATGTACTTCCAATAACATTTATCAGGGCAGATTAATAAAAATGTAATAATTTGCCCGTATCGAAAATTTGATACATGATTGAGGAATATGAAAAGCAAAAAAGAAAGCAGGTAACGTTCAGAAGGGCATTGGTTGACTATTTTATCGGATTAATGATTACTGCAATGGGTATTTTTTTCCTGCTGCGGCACAAATTTAATCTTCAGTTTAATGAAAGGTTCCCACCTAATGTTATAGATAAAATTTTCGGGGTTATTTGCTTACTCTATGGCGGGTGGCGTATTTACAGGGGTTATAAGAAGAATTATTTTAAATGAATAACAGATAGTTTTTCATTTTGACAAACCATCTGTTATTAAAAGAAAGGTTAACCAATGAAAGTCTTTAGAAATGGATATGCCTGCATACTTATCTTATTTTTTTGTTTCTTATTTCAATTAATAAGCTGCCAAACATATGATGAAAAGGAGGGTAAATTAAACGATACTCCGGGCAGGGGTAAAATCTATGTAAGTGCAGATGAATCTTTCAAACCTATCATTGATGAACAGGTAAAAGTGTTTGAGTCTAATCATCCTGGTACTGAAATAGCTGTTAGTTATAAGCCGGAAGCTGAATGCCTGAAAGATCTGATGGTAGACAGCGTTCGCATGGTCATTTTAACCCGGGGATTTAGTGAAGCAGAAGAGAATTTTATTGTTGATTCAATGAAAACTTCACCCAGGCAAATGGTAGTAGCAAGAGATGCTGTAGCGGTAATAGTCAGTCCTTTAGCTGAAGATTCACTTTTAACGATGGGAGAGATTAAGGAAATTCTTACGGGAAAGTTTAAGAAAAATTTAATTCCCGTATTTGATGGGGTGAAGGCAACCAGTACGGTACGTTTTATCGTCGATTCTATATTGAAAAACGATTCGCTTACACCAAATGCAATGGCCGCCCGAACCAGTGAAGGTGTAATCGATTATGTCGCTAAAAATCCGCAATCAATAGGTTTTATAGGGGTAAGTTGGATTGGTAATAGAGAAGATTCGGCACAAATGAGCTTTTTGAAAAAAGTAAAGATGGTCCATTTAGAAAGTACGGATATGCCCGGGAAGTATGTTCTGCCATACCAGGTTAACATTTATTTTAAAAGATACCCCATGGTACGTGATTTGGTATATATATTGAAAGAGAGGCATAGGGGGTTGGGAACAGGATTTGCCGACTTTATGGGAGCCGTGCAAGGACAATTGATTTTTAAAAGAGCTTACCTGATGCCAGCTCAAAATAATTTTATAGTAAGGCCAGTCCGTCTTAGCGAATAAAACAAAGTAATTATATTTACAATTCTTAAAAAGTAAAAGAAAAATGAAGAAAATCCCAATTACATTTTTAGTTGCTGGCCTATTGTTTGTCAGTGCTATTCAGGCACAATCTATTCAGGATGGTGTAAAAGATCTGTATGCAGAGCGATATAAAAGCGCAAAAGCAACCTTTGAAAAATTGGTAGCTTCAAATCCTAATAATATTGAGGCCACTTACTGGCTGGGTCAGACCTATCTTGAAATAGATGATGTGGCTGGTGCAAAAAACATATATAGTAAAGCATTATTAAGCAGTGCAAATGCCCCATTATTAATAGTAGGAATGGGACAGGTAGAGCTCAAAGAAAATAAGATCAGCGAAGCCCGTCAGCGTTTTGAAGCAGCTATTACAATGTCACGGGGTAAAAAAGGAGATGATCCTGTCATTTTAAATGCAGTGGGTCGTGCAATTACAGAAAGCTATAATACTAAAGATAAAACGGGAGGAGATATTAATTATGCTGTTGAAAAACTGGAGGCTGCTGCTCTAAGAGATCCAAAAAATGCAGAAATTTTCCTGAACCTTGGTGATGCTTACCGCAAAGCAAAACCGGGAGAAGCGGGTGGTCTTGCTTTCCAGAACTATCGAAAAGCTGCCGAAGCAAATCCCAACTTTCCTGTCTCCTATTACCGCATGGCGCAACTTTTCAACAGTCAGCGTAACTGGGATTTATATGAAAAATACCTGAATGATGCAATTAGCAAAGATCCCCGTTTTGCGCCTGCTTATTATGATCTTTCTTATTATAAAATGGGAAAACTTGATTTTGCATCTGCGGAAGAATATGCAAAAAAATATTCTGACAATGCGGACCCTAATCCCAGTAATGAATATCTGAGAGCAAGTATTCTGTATTTTCAGAAAAAATATGATGAATCGATCAACCTGGCTAAATCAATCATCAGCCGGGCAGGGGATAAACCCGATCCTAAATTGTATAAGTTGATCTCCTATGACCTGTTGGATAAAAAAGATACAGCCGCTGCTAAACAATATGTTGATGATTTTTTTGCCAAGGAAAAACCCGAAAAGATTACGGCAATGGATTATAAATTGAAAGCAGATGTTTATTCAGTATTACCCGGCCAGGAAGATGTAGTATTTAGTTCATATATGGAGGGCTTGAAGGCAGATACTGTATTAGAAAATAAAGTAGAACTGTTGAAAAAAGGAGCAGAATTCTTTAAAAACAGAAGTCAAAGAGAAAAAGAAGGTGACCTGTTAGAAGAGTTGGTTAAATTAAAGCCTAAACCTTCGATTAACGAAATGTTTGATGTGGGCCGTGCCTATTATTTTGGCGGAGCTTATATCAAATCATATAATGCATTTACCCGGTTCGCTGAAAAATACCCCGATGAAGTATTTGGATGGGAATGGAAATTGAATAATGCAAAAATTATTGATTCTACGAAACAAGATAGTATCGCAGTACCTGCTGCATTAAAACTGCTCAGCTTTAGTGAAAAAGATACAGCAAAGTATAAGAAGCAATATATAAGTGCAGCAAGTTTTCTGGCCCTTTATTATGCCAATAAAGCCAATGATAAGATAAAGGCTATTGAATATCTTAAAAAATGGCAGAATATGGATCCGGCGAATAAAGAAGCTATTCAAAAAAATATTGATATTTTATCAAAAGCTATGATA
>CAMLEX010000085.1 GCA_946479055.1 uncultured Bacteroidota bacterium
CAAAGAGGAAAGGCATTGATCAGCATTGCACATCCGGATCATAGGGAAAGCCTGGATCGATCTTTTTATGAACGATATAAATGATCGGATTTAATCAGAGACAGATTCGTGATTACTTAAACGTGAGTTGTCAGCGGTGAATGGTGAGTGAGTGGTCAAAAGTGGAGAAGCACTCACAACTGACTACTCACCACTCACCACTCACATTATATGGCTTTACTAAAGATCAACCTATTTTCTAAGGAATTATCCCGCTGTAGGTAAAGATCAAAAGCGCTGCAAATATTGCGGATAAAATAATGTCCTTCCGCTGTCAGTTTCAAATATTGCTCGTCATATTCTATCAAGCCATCGGCTACAAGCAGATCCAGTTTGGGGAAAGTGTATTCTTTTAATAACGGTAAATGCAGAGCATGAAACCGGGTGAATCCCTGGCAAGCGATATTGAGAATGTATTGACGGAAAGAAATGTCTTCTTCATTTAAAAAATAGCCACGTTGTACTGCTAATTCACCTCTATTAATTGAATTGTAATAATCAGCCAGGGCTTTTTTGTTTTGCGCAAAAGCATTCCCTGTATCACTGATGCTTGAAACACCTAACCCCAATAGCAGGCCACTGTTTTGAGTAGTATACCCCATGAAATTTCTGTGGAGATCACCATCTTTCCATGCTTTATATAATTCATCATGTGGTAAAGCGAAGTGATCCATACCTATATCGTGATAGCCATTTGCCAGTAGCAACTCTTTTCCTTTCAGGTATAACTGTATTTTTTCTTCCGCACCCGGCAAATGTGTTTCATTGAATAATCGTTGTGCCTTGCTGGTCCAGGGAACATGAGCATAACTATAAAAAGCGATCCGGTCAGGCTTTAATTCAATTACCTGCTGAATGGTTTTTTCAATGCTTTGAATGGTTTGCAAAGGAAGGCCATAAATCAAATCAAAATTAACGGAAGTGAAGCCAGCTGCCCTGGCATTCTCTGTTGCCAGCCGCACATTTTCTATCGGTTGTATGCGGTTAATGATCCGTTGTACTTCGGGGTCCATATCCTGCACACCATAACTGATACGACGAAAACCCATCGAGTATAATAGTTGCAAGTGTTCTTTGGTCGTATTATTAGGATGTCCCTCTATACTGAATTCGTACCGTGGATGGATAATACTATTTTTGAGCAGAACGTTTAGTAAACGTTTCAAATTTGCAGGAGAAAAAAAAGTAGGAGTGCCGCCCCCCAGGTGAATCTCTCTTATTACGGGCGTTTGATTCATTAGCTTGCGATATAGTTTCCACTCTTTTTCGATGGTCAGCAGATATTCGTCTTCTGCTTTATGATTTTTGGTGATCTTTTTAGTACAACCGCAGTAAGTACACAGTGATTCACAAAAAGGAAGATGTACATAAAGACTGATTCCTTTTGCCGCATTCTGCAGGTGAAATTGTTCAGCAAATACCTGTTCCCAGTTTTTGCGATCAATATCATCTTCCCAGAAAGGAACGGTAGGGTAACTGGTGTACCGGGGAACAGGCTGGTTATATTTTCTTATCAGCAATGGGTTCATCTCTATGTTTTGCATTCAACAAAATTACCGGTGTTGTTGTGCCGGAAATATGATTAAGATTAATCCAAGGAACGATATTCATCATACTGGGTGATCTGACAAGGCAGAATTTGAAGCGACTTGATTTTTATCAGATGCTTTCCTGATAAAAATCATCTCCCCTCCTTCATTCTGATCATCATTTGTCCATTTTGCCACGAATACTTTTGTCATCGAATTATCAAAAAACAAATTATGGATACTCTTCAAGAAGAAGAACTACCGGTTCTTCAACCTGTTAAAACAGGAACAGAGACATTTCACCACAGCAAAGCAATAGATAAATTTTTCCCGTACGGCGCCATTTTTTTCTTCATACTGCTGGTGGCGTTATGCCTCGTTATCTGGTTCGGAATTTATTTTTTAATGCTTGACAGAATTTAAATTGATATACAATGGCTATAATTGATAAAGCAGAACAGCAAGTACTGATCATCATAGGTTGCCTCATGTCATTATTTGTATTCTCCATTTTATATGCAAAAGGAAAATATAAAAGTGATGTTCCCGAATGCCTTCCTTTCGATAAGGCTTATACTACACCGAAAGTGAATAAGATCGATGAAAAAACTTACCAGGTTTTCGCAGTAGCTCAGATGTGGAGCTTTGAACCATCAACGATCTACATCCCGGTTGACAGTGAGGTTGATTTTTTTATTTCTTCAAAAGATGTTGTGCACGGTTTTAATATCGCGGAAAAAAATGTGAACATGATGGCGGTATATGGAAATATTAATAAAACCACGGTTACGTTTGATAAGCCCGGAGTATATGATATTGTTTGCCATGAGTACTGCGGTACCGGCCACCAGAATATGAAAGCACAGGTCATCGTGAATTATCCAACAGCTACGCAATAAGAAAATAAAAATAATTGAAACACAAAACAAATTTCCCGGCTTTTTTTAAGAAGTGAAGATCGGTAAAGTTAAAATCATTACTCATGCAAGTCAGTAAATCATTTAAGAGATTAATTTTTTTAGAGCTTTCTATCCCGGTAGCCTTACTTACCCTTGGCATTTATCATGGGTTGATGCAAACGATATACAGGGCGGGGGTACTGCATCAACCAGCATTTGCAAAGCTTGACTATTACCAGGGCCTTACACTGCATGGCGTTATCAATGCCATCGTACTCACTACTTTTTTTGCAGTAGCATTCGGGCATGCAACAATGGCTTTTTATTTTAAACGAGAACCTGATAAAAGAGTTGCCTGGTTTAGTTTTTCATTGATGCTGGCAGGTACCGTTATGGCGGCATGGGCTATGCTAGCTGGTAAAGCCTCGGTGCTTTATACATTTTATCCGCCATTGAAAGCTCATCCATTGTTCTACCTGGGAACCGCTTTACTTATTGTAGGTTCATGGATCCCGCTATTTAACTGGGCGAAAATGTATGTGCAATGGAAAAAACAAAATCCTGTTACCAAAACACCATTAGCAGTGCTGGGCACACTGATTAATTTTATCATTTGGTTTGTATGTACGCTGGCGGTTGCTTATGAAGTGCTGGTTTTACTTTTGCCTTGGGCGATGGGATGGACAACTACTGTTAACGTAACACTGGCCCGTACTTTATTCTGGTTCTTTGGTCATGCTCTTGTGTACTTCTGGCTATTGCCTGCGTATATTATGTTTTATACCATGTTGCCAAAGATCGCCGGTGGTAAATTGTATTCTGATCTTGCCGGAAGAATTGCTTTATTTGGTTTTTTATTGTTTTCAATACCGGTTGGTGTGCACCACCAGTATAGCGACCCTTCTATTACACAGGGTGTAAAATTTTTCCAGGGCATGCTAACATTCGGTGTAGCTATCCCGAGTTTTATTACTGCCTTCACACTTGCAGCTTCATTAGAATATGCAGGAAAAAAACGTGGAGCCAAAGGCTGGCTTGGCTGGATGGGCAAATTGCCTTACTTCGATACAAAAAATTATTTGTTTGCGTATTTTATTTGTGGTTTGATTCTTTTCATTTTCGGTGGATTAACAGGTATTGTAAACTCTTCTTACCAATTGAATACTGTGGTCCACAACACAGCCTGGTTACCCGGTCACTTCCACATGACAGTTGCGGGGCCTGTGTTTTTGGCTATTATCGGTATGAGCACTTACCTGTATTCAAAAATGGGTGGTAAAAAGATCTTTCTGCCCAATGTAAACGTGATCATACCTTATTTGTGGACAATCGGCGTACTGATTTTTTCTACGGGTTTGATGTGGGGTGGATTGATAGGCGAGCCGCGAAGAACAAATCTTGGAATGACCTACCTGGATAAGACAAGCGAACATTTTCGTCCTGATTGGGTGCCTACAACTACGCTGGCATTATGCGGCGGTATCATTATGTTCATTGCAGGCATGCTGTTTCTTATTGTATTCTTCGGTACTATGTGTCGCAAAAAAACAGAAGAAGCCGTATTAGATCTTCCTGTCAGCGAAGCCTATCATGACGAAAAACGAATTCCTTTGTTTGATAAATTCAAACCCTGGCTGGTAGTAATGGCTATTGTATTGGTAATCGCTTACGTTCCAGCGTTTATGAACGTGAACAAGAACACTGGCCCTAAAGCTCCGGCATTTACCCCTGATAACCCTGTGCCAATTGAAAATGTAAAGAAATAATGAAGAAGGGTTTAACAATATGGATTTTTTTAGCGGCAGTGTTTATTCTACCGCTGGTGGTTTATTCCGGCTATCTTTTCTTCGAACAAAAGTTTCAAAGTTTACCGGTATATGGAAGAGAAGATATAAGCAATGGCCAAAAAATACAACATACTATCGCTGGCTTCGAACTGTTCAACCAGGATGGAATAAAAAAAGGAATCGAAGACTGGGACAAGAAGATAGTAGTTGCAGATTTCTTTTTTACTCATTGTCCTGTTATATGCCCGAAGATGACCGCTAATTTAAAAAGAGTACAGCAAGCTTTTGGGGAAGGGGAAATTTTGATTAACTCCTTTAGTGTGGATCCTCAGCGGGACAGCGCTGTTCAATTAAAAAAATATGCGGAAAAGTTTAAGATCAATTCCGCCAACTGGCAATTATTAACTGGTGATAAAAAAGATATTTATAAGCTGGCGAGGAATAGTTTTAGGATCGTTGCTACAGATGGTGATGGCGGGCCGGATGATTTTATTCATAGCGAAAAACTGGTGCTGGTTGATAAGCAGAAAAGAATAAGGGGTTATTATGATGGAACCAGCGAAAAAGAAACAGATCAATTAATAGATGATATCAAAAAATTACGAAATGAAATGAGCCATAAAAATTTTTGAGCAATTTAGACTAACCGCGAAGAAAATTTTTATGGCGAATTCCCTGCCCGTCCAGTCAGGCGGGCATGTGGCAATAAAAATAAAAATTAACACATGAAAACTAAGATCATTGCATTCTTCATTTTTGGCCTGATGTTTTTGGGAAATATCGCCAAAGCAGAACCCGATCCACCGGTAGAGGGCAAATCTATTTTTACAGCCCGCTGCGCTGCTTGTCATAATGTGAATAAAATATTGACCGGGCCGGCATTGGCAGGTGTTGACGAACGCAGAAGTATTGACTGGATCATCAACTTTGTTCATTCTTCACAGGCGATGGTAAAGAAGGGGGATAAAGATGCGGTAGCTGTTTATGAAAAGTTTAATAAGATACCGATGCCTGATCATCCTGATCTTTCTGCAGACAACATAAAAAGTATTGTTGCATATATCAGGTCAGAAAGCAAACCGGTGGGTGAAGAGAAAGCCCCTTTTGCAAAGCCAGGAAAGAAGCAATCCGGTTATACTCCTTTATCTATTACTGATTATTGGTTTTTTGGTGGTTTCCTGGGAGCAGTAGTATTATTAATTATGGTTTTACTTTTCGCAGTTAAAGTTAAAACTATGCAACGGGATAGACTGCTGGTTGTAAAAAAGCTATAACCTTACCCACTTTATAAAACCGGGACTGTCAACAGGGATAATTGTGACAGTTCCGGTTTTGAATTTATATGTCTTATGCAATTGCTTTAAACGGTGTTTCAATTTTATGGGGTGCCGAAAAAAATAATAGTTGAATTTAGTAATTCAACAAAAAATGAAATCATAAAGACGGTAAGCCTGACAGTTGTCAAATGATCTCTGGTAAAAACATGATTTTCGTCAGGTTGGTTAAAAAGGAACCGTATAAAAGTATTTAACTACTTTTATTATTTATCTTTGTTTTCTCAATCAATTTTAAATCTTAATTATATGCAAACAGTAACAGAAGAAAATATTCTGAACGTAACATTGCTGGAGCCAAGAAAGAAACATCCCACTATTTTTGATCGGTTTGATGAATTAGCGGAAGGCGAAAGTCTAACGATTCATAATGATCATGATCCCAAACCCTTGTACTATCAACTTCTTGGTGAAAGAGGTGACATATTTGTTTGGGAATACCTGGAACAAGGACCGGAATGGTGGAAGGTTCGTATTGCCAAACGTATAGTTGGTGAAAACGATGAAACACTTGGGCAAATAGCAGCGAAAGATTTGCGGAAAGCTGAAGTGTTTAAAAAATATGGTCTTGATTTTTGTTGTGGTGGAAAGAAAACAGTGAAACAAGCTTGCGCCGAAAAGGGATTGGACGCTACAAAAATTGAACAGGAACTACAACAAGCGGGTAAAAATTCCATTACACCTCCGCTGCCTTATGGTGACTGGAGTCTGGATTTTTTGGCTGATTATATAGTAAACACGCATCATAGTTATGTTAAAAAGTCCTTGCCTGAGATCCGTGGGTATGCTGCCAAAGTAGCTCAGGTGCATGGGAGCAGTCATCCTGAATTACCAGCCGTTCAGCAATTGGTAGAAGAAGTGGCGAGGGAATTAACATCTCACATGTTAAAAGAAGAAAAGGTTTTATTTCCATACATCAAGGACCTGGTAGCGGCTAACAATAATGAAAAGCCTTTGCAAGCCGCCCATTTTGGTACGGTGCAAAATCCTATTAATATGATGGAAATGGAACATGAAATGGTAGGTAAAAACCTGGAAGAAATAAGAATGCTGACCGACAATTATACATTACCTGATGATGCCTGCGCCAGCTATAGTCTGTTGTTCAGGATACTGGATGAATTTGAAAATGATCTGCATATTCATATCCACCTGGAAAATAATATCCTGTTCCCTAAGGCTTTGGAGGTAGAAAAAAAATTCAATTCATGAAAGATCATACTCCGATAAAACGGCACCAGGCCCTTGTATCATTTTCCAAAGAACATCATTTTGGTTTATTCTGGTATGGAAAATAAGACAAGGCCTGCGTAATGCCGTAAGTGCCGAAAGGATTGGTAAGTATGTATTGTTTTTCTTCAATGAAGACCTGAAAACTCATTTTAAGGAGGAAGAGCAATTGCTTTTCAGTAAACTATCAGTTAATGATACATTGCGTTTACAAGCTGAAGCGGAACATAAAGAAGTTTACCGCTTGATAGAAGCAATAAGTGAAACAACTAACGATGAACACTTGCTCAGACAGTTTGCTGATACGCTGGAAAAACATATCCGGTTTGAAGAAAGGATACTTTTTAATCATTTGCAAAGTCATATTTCCGCAGATGAGTTAAAAGAAATTTCTTCGAGATTTTCTAATTCAGTTGATCTGGACGCCAGGTGGGAAGATAATTTTTGGATGGTAAGAAATAATAGAGGTATGAACAATTAAATCTAGTTAGCTATGACCATTACAGTTAATACAAAAATAGCCGCACTCATCAGACAGCATCCTGATGCACTTGAGTCGATTATTAAAATACATCCGAGGTTTGAAAAGCTAAGAAATCCTTTATTGCGGAAAATAATGGCGGGCAGAACAAGCATCGCCATGGCTTCAAAAATAAGTGGGTGCAGTGTAACTGATTTTTTCCGACAATTAAAGCCGTTGGGCTTTGAAATTGACTCAGCCACTGAAGCCGCTGCCACCGATGAAAAGCAAATACCTGATTTTATTTTATTCATTAAAAAACACCAGGTTGTTGAATTGGATGTTCGTACCGTGATTGCTTCCGGAAGTGATCCACTATCACTCATTATTAAAAAGGTAAAAACGATTCAGCCGGGACAGATATTAAAAATAGTCAACAGTTTTTATCCTCAACCCCTGATACTATTGCTGGAAAAGCAGGGTTTTACCACTTACGCTGATGTCTTAGATGACGATCTCGTAGAAACTTATTTTTATAAAGAAAAAGAAACCGGTGAAATTCCGCCAACCAAAACAACTGATCTGGCAAGCGGATGGGAAGAGATAGTAAAAAGATTTGAAAATAAAATGGAAGTGATCGATGTGAGAGCAATGGAAATGCCCAGGCCTATGCTGACTATATTAGAGGCATTGGAAAAATTGCCTGCTGATACCGTACTCTTTGTTCATCATAAGCGGATTCCCGTTTTCCTGTTGCCCGAATTGATAGAAAGAAAATTTGAATTCAGGATTAAAGAAATCAGTGAAGGAGAGGTGAATCTAATAATTTTCAAAACAGATGTTTGTTGCTAACGACAGCCTATTGGTTAAAAATACCACCCACACAGTAGTTCTGCCTTTTTATATTTATGCAGCTCTGTCTTTTCTTGCGGCTACCATACTTTTATTTATTTACTCTTCAGCCTTTACCCAACACTATTTTCATCCGAAAACGCTTGCCATCACGCATACGATGGCGCTGGGATGGGGAACTATGATCATACTCGGCGCCAGTCACCAGTTAGTGCCGGTATTAATTGAAGGAAAATTATTCAGCATTTCTTTAGCTCATGTTTCTTTTATACTGGCGGCATTGGGTATTCCGCTTTTAGTATTTGCTTTTTTCCAGTTCAACCTGGGATGGCCGGCAAAATGGGGCGGCCTGTTAATTAATGCAGCTATTCTTGCTTATGTGGTTAACCTTGCTGTCAGTATCGGGAAAAGTAAAAAAGAAAATGTACATGCGGTATTTGTTTTTACTGCAGCCTTATGGTTATTACTTACTACGCTGGTAGGACTTTTATTAGTATATAATTTTTCGAACCCTTTCCTGGCGAATGATTCATTACATTACCTTTCATTACATGCACATATGGGTATAGTAGGCTGGTTTTTGCTACTGGTAACAGGTGTAGGATCAAGGCTAATACCTCTTTTCCTTGTCTCAAAATACGATCATTCAAAATTGTTATGGCTAATTTATGGATTGATTAATGCAGGATTGTTGGGTTTTGTATTTCTTTTTTTATTTGTTCCGGAAATATCTTTTTACCTGTTGCCCTTGTCAGCCACTGCTATGGCTTTAATACTATTTGGTTATTATTGTTATCAATGTTATAAGTTTCGATTGCGCAGGCAGATAGATGAACAAGTAAAAATATCTCTGTTGTCCGTTGGCATGATGTTATTACCTGTATTTTTTTTGCTGATCATTATTGTATTTCTTCTTGTATCCGAAATAAATACTCGGTTGGTATTGCTTTATGGGGTGTCCATTTTTTTTGGCTGGATAACGGCTATCATTTTGGGGATGACATTTAAAACACTTCCGTTCATTGTATGGAATAAAGTGTACCATCTTCGTGCCGGGATTGGAAAAACACCAAGCCCGAAAGATATGTTTAACAAGGAGATATTTAATGTAATGGGTATCGGCTACCTGGCTGGATTTCTTTTGTTTATTACGGCAATTTATTTATCCAATATTTTTTTATTGAAATTCGCCACGGCCTTTTTATTGATAGCGGCATTACTTTATAATTGGAATGTAGGAAAGACTTTGTTGCATAAACCAGAGAGGTTATGAACAACAACACAATTACTAATCATATTCTTAATTGCAGCATTGCACTGGCGGCCCTTCAACAGGTAATGGACCCTGAAATAGGATTGAATGTCGTTGACCTTGGCCTGATCTACCAGGTTGATTTTGATGAGGAACAAAAAATGATTTTTGTATTGATGACATTGACTACGCAATTTTGCCCGATGGGTGAATCTATCGCCAATGCAGTGAGACGGACAATTGAACATACTTTTCCGGATTATACTGTACAACTGGAAGTGGCTTTTAATCCACCCTGGAATAACTTAATGATTTCTGAAGGAGGTCAACTATTTTTAAATCAATAAATACTATGCTGAGCCTTACCTGTAAGACGGCGATAAAAGCGGTGATCTATCTTGCTTCAAAATATGAATCGGGCGAGAAATCCGGAATCAGAGCCATTGCGGAATTTATTGACGCCAGTGAACATACAGTTGGCAAATTATTACAAACCCTGGTAAAGCAGCAGGTAATAAACAGTTTAAAAGGACCGTCCGGGGGATTCTATCTTACTTTGAAACAAAAAAGACAACCGATCATTAATATTATTGTAGCTATTGATAGCAAGGAAGTATTTAATCAATGCGGACTGGGATTAAGCAAATGTTCAGCTACGCATCCATGTCCTATTCATGATGACTATAAAGCGGTGAGGGATCTGTTTGAAAAATTATGCCGGGAAAAAAAGATAAGCGATCTGTGCGAACCTGTTAATAATGGTTTGGCGTATCTATTTGGCTAAATAACCTTTTAGTTGAAATAGTTTCGCAGGCCTCATCATTGTTAAGGAGCTGGCTTTGATCCTTAATTAAAATGTGTCACTTTAAAGCTCATGAATTTACGAGTAAACCAATTTATCATGGTGAATAAAAAGATTTCCTCAGGAAAAAATAAAAGTGCAGGTATTCTTTTGTACCGGTTCCGGAATAATTTACCTGAAATATTCTTAGTACATCCCGGCGGTCCCTTTTGGGCGAAAAAAGATTTGGGTGCATGGTCCATTCCTAAAGGAGAATTTGAAGCAGATGAAGACCCGCTGAATGCCGCAACAAGAGAATTTGAAGAAGAGACGGGAGTAAAAGTTTCAGGAGAGTTTATTGAATTAACTCCGGTGAAGCAAAAAAGCGGCAAACTGGTATATGCATGGGCTTTGGAAAAAGATATTGATCCGGCACTCATTAAGAGTAATAGCTTTGAAATAGAATGGCCGCCCAAATCGGGAATAAAAAAATCATTTCCTGAAATTGATAAAGCAGCATGGTTTGATAAGGAAGAGGCCGTAAAAAAAATTATTGAAGGGCAGGTGCCTTTGATTGAAGAATTGGAAAGAAGACTTCAATTGTTCGGGTAAATAGAGTATCTATCAGTCCCGGATAAGACAGCACCAAAAGACTGAGGTAAGTATTAGTAGAAACGTTCTTTAATTGAAAGAGGTCAAACCGCAACACATTCCGTGACTTCTAAAAATTTGTTATATTTGATTATGGCATCATTGCAAGTGGACATACTAAATCCTAAAGCAGGCAAATTGCTCAAAGATCTTGCTGATCTTAATCTTATTTCTATTAGGAAAATCAAGGATAACGACAGTTTTTTAAAAATCGTTAAACGGATTAGAAATAAGGCGAAAGACAATCCTTCGAGTCTTGCCGAAATCACCAAAGAAGTTGAATTAGTAAGAGCAAAACGATATGCCAAAGCTAAAAGATAGAGTTATCATCGACACCAATCTATGGATTAGCTTTCTTATTACTAAAGACTATTCTAAACTTGACAAAATCCTTTCTGACAAACTGGCTATGCTTCTTTACAGCCAGGAACTGATAGACGAATTCATTGAAGTTGCTCAGCGACCAAGGTTTAAACGGTATTGCAACTCTGAAGACTTACAAGCTCTTCTTTTAGCCATGAGCGAACGAGCGACATTCATAGACGTATCCAGCACAGTTGACGTTTGCCGTGATGCAAAAGACAACTTTCTTCTGGCTTTAGCTAAAGACGGAAAAGCTTCACATTTGCTTACGGGCGACAAGGACCTTCTTGTTCTTAAAAACTTCGGCAAGACAAAAATTA
>CAMLEX010000086.1 GCA_946479055.1 uncultured Bacteroidota bacterium
CATATTGTTATGCAAATACAAAAAATTCTTTCAACTCTTTTTTAATAATCCAATGAGCCGTTCTGTCCCTGGCAGGACGGTTCATTTAATATAGAACTTCAGGCAATATCTCTATGTCATGGCCAATAAGACACAGGTATTTTGTTGAAATTTGGGTAATGAACTTAATCAAAGACTTTAGTGCTTTGACAATGTTCCTGCTGAACCTTTTCCACGTTTCATTGGGACTTTCGACAGTTGGATCCAAACTAAATTCCGCCTTCCTGATTTGTTGGGGTGGCAGAGAAGTATCTATTCTCAATACGGTTACAAACAGCCTGTAGTAACCTTGTGAAAATAATATGTGCAGGTTTTAGGACCATCCCATTCCTTTGTTTAGATTTGGTTATATCCCAAGCGCCTGCAAAAAACGTTCTTTATAAGTATCTCCGATGGGCAGGTACACATTACCAATAATCACCTTACCACGGCTCAGGAAATTAATTTTATTCTTATTTATGATATACGATTTGAGTCTAGAGCCAGATACCTTAATAGGTAATGCCTGCTGATAGGAATAAGGGTGATTTATTTTTAATGATAATGGTAATTAACTAACCACGCCCATAATAATATTATCCATCGTATAAGTAAATTTATCCATTACCCAAGGATGGACTTTGTAATAATTTTAGTGTTGTTAATATTTGTTCGGTTTATGTCTGTTTTGAAGGTGGTGTGATAGCAACAAATATTGTATGAAGTAGATTCTGTTACTTTCTTTAAAAAAATGAATGGGTTTATAAACCCTGGTAGAATAATTATTTGAATAATCAGGAGCGGGAGTTTATTTCGTCCCATTCGTCTTTTCATGTTGCTGTTATAAAACCAAAACATCGCCAGGGTAATTGCTGCTGCTTTAAATATGAAAAATCTATGGGAAAGATTGCGTCAGGATGATGCGGGAGCAATGGTTTTGTTATATGAGCAATCGTATGCTGACTTATTGAGTTATGGTGTTCAGCTAAGTGATAATATCGAATCAACTAAGGATGCTATCAATGATATTTTTCTGAACCTTTGGGATAATCGTTCAAATTTAAAGCCAGTAGAAAATGTAAAAGCCTATTTGTTTGCCTGTTTGCGCCGGAAAATTTTTCAGTCAGCGTCAATCAGCCGGAAAATCAGCGCTGTGGCAGATGAATCCCAACTTTTCAGTCAGGGATTAGATTTGTCGCATGAAGATATTCTTATGGCCATGCAGCGTTCGGATGAAATACGACGCAAAGTACAGAAGGCATTGGAAAAACTAACGGAAAGGCAAAGGGAACTGATTCAGATGAAATATTTTAAAGGAATGGATTATCATCAAATCGAAGAAAATACCGGAATGAATATACAAACCGCATACAACACAATGCGCAATGCTATGAAAATTCTGGCTAGTGAATTAAGGGATATATTTCTAGTAATAGTAATTATATTTTAGCAGCCAACAATGCGGGCGGTAACTTTTTTTGCTAATCTTAATAACACTTTACCAGTACTTACAAGAATTCAAGTTTCCTGTTACGTTTTTCTCAGTATTTCACTTACAAAATAATTGCACAACTTTCTTCTGCACTTCATCCTAAAATAGCAGTACAGTATTTCTCTTCTTCAAAATGCAATCGTTTGTGCACGTTTTTTTAAAAAAAAGTTAAGTTTTTCTTAGTAGAAATTTCTTTTCCCTCGCTTCTTACTCTTAACCATTAGCATTTTTATGGATTATGAATTGCGGCAAATAGAAGAGCTGTTGACAGATGAATCATTCTTGAAATTTTGCGCCGGTGATGAAATCGAGAAGAAACGTTGGGAAAAATATCTGCAGGAGAATCCGGAATTGAACCGGCAGGCCGGTAGAGCAATGAAAATTTATACGCTAATAAAAGCTGAGCTAACTGATACTCCGGAAGAGGTGGAGAGATTCAGGAGTTTATTACGCCAGCATACAATCTCTGATAGCGGAAAGGATGTAATGCAACCGACGGTAATAGAAATGCCGGTTCAGAGAAAAAGATGGAATTGGGCTGTAGCTGCTGCGGTAATCACAGTGGTAGTAACATCCTGGTACTTTGGCGTCTTTAATACTCCTGGAAATAAAGCAGGTGTAACCGAAGACAAATTTGAGCACTTAAAAAATGATGTAGCTCCGGGTGGAGATAAAGCCGTGCTTACCCTGGGAGACGGTTCTCAAATAGTCCTGGACAGTATTCAAAATGGAACGCTAAGCCAACAGGGCAATGTAAAAGTTATAAAATTAAACAATGGCCAATTGAAGTATAACACAGCTACTGGACATCCGGCAGAAGTTCTTTACAATACCTTAAGTACTCCCAAAGGTGGGCAATATAAAATCATTTTATCGGATGCTACAGAAGTATGGCTGAATGCTGCGTCTTCTATTCGTTATCCCACATCATTTGCTGGAAAAGAACGGAGGGTTGAAATAACGGGGGAGGCTTATTTCGAAGTAGCTGAAAATGCAGCTATTCCTTTTAAAGTAGAAACAAGGGGTATGGAAATAGAAGTTTTAGGAACACATTTTAATGTAAATACTTATGAAGATGAACAAGCGATACGTACAACGCTTTTGGAAGGATCTGTAAAACTAACGAAGCAAGACGCTACTGCAATAATGAAACCAGGACAACAGATTCAATTTACAAAAGCCGGTGAAATGAAAATGATAAACAACGCTGATTTGGAAGAAGCGATAGCCTGGAAGAATGGGGTATTTCAATTCAATAATGCCAGTATAGATGTAGTGTTGCGGCAATTAACAAGATGGTATGATATAGAAGTCGAATTCCAGGGAAAACCATCTGCATTGCGATTTGACGGTGAGGTATCCCGGAACAGCAATCTCTCCCAGGTATTGCAAATTTTAAATTATAGTGGAGTGAATTTTGAAATTGAAGGCAAGAAACTTATTGTGAAATCATAAAAAATTTATAAGTCAAAATTTTTAACGTAAGAGGCTTTAAAGTTAACTCAAGAAAAAGCCCGCATGATCCCGATGGTTATCGGTGCAGGCGGGCAGATCGGAAGTGCGACTAACACTTCCGATCAGTATCTGAGTTAACTCTATTAAAACAAATCAGGAACGACTGTTTATTTATTGTTTAACCCCAAAACTAAAGGTATGCATTTAAAGGCTTTTTGCCAATCCCGGTGTGTCATTTCGGGACCAATCACCAAAACGCTGCTTGTTATGAAATTAACAGCAATTATTTTATTGGCTACTGCTCTGCAGGTAAGTGCCAATGGATATTCCCAAAAAGTAAGTTTGTCCGTTAAGGATGGCTCATTAAAAAAAGTATTCTGGCAAATCAAAAAACAAACAGGGTACTTATTCTTTTGCAATGCGGATTGGTTGCAAAAATCTGAAAATGTAACTATCCAGGTAAAAGATGTTTCTATTGAAGAAGCATTAGAGATTGTTTTCAGAAACCAACCGCTGGAATACAGTATCGTAAACAAAACTGTAGTCATAAGACTAAAAAAAGAAACTCCAGCATTAAAGCTCCTCCCTGCAGTGATTGAACGCATCATTAAAGGAAAAATCAGTGATGAAAAAGGCCTGCCGCTTGCCGGTGCCAGTGTAAAAATAAAAGGTGCGAAGTCAGGAACATATACTAATGAGAATGGCGAATTTTTCATAGAGGTTGATGAAAAATCCGTACTAGTCATTTCTTATGTGGGGTATAAGCAACAGGAAATTGTAGCAGACAGCGCTGCTGAATTAACGGTTAAACTGGTTGCTTCCAGTTCCGAGTTGACCGATGTAGTAGTTGTGGCGTATGGTACGCAGAAAAAAACTTCGCTGACTGCGGCGGTTTCCACTATTAAGGGATCTGAAATCGCTGCTTTGCCAATAGCCAACCTAACTAATGCTATCGGTGGCAGGGTTCCTGGTGTTATTTTTCGCCAGAATAGTGGCGAACCGGGTTTCGATGGAGCTTCACTTTTAATCCGGGGTATTGGTACGACAGGTGCGACAGCCCCGTTGGTTGTAGTAGATGGTGTGCCGCGGAGTATGGGTCAACTTGACCCTAATAGCGTAGCAAGCATTACATTCTTAAAGGACGCGGCAGCTGTTGCGCCATATGGAGTGGCAGGCGCTAACGGTGTAATACTAATTACTACCAAAAAAGGTAATAGCGGAAAACCGGTGCTGGTGTATAATGCTTATTATGGACTTCAAAATCCTACCCGGCTTCCTGACATGGTTGATGCGTATGAATATGTCACTATGCGCAATGTCGCAAATGCCAATGCGAGTCCGCCTCAGCCTCCGGTTTATACAGCCGAGGAGGTCGAGAAGTTTCGCAACGGTTCAGATCCCGACCGCTATCCCAATCATGATGTATTGGGAGAAATGATTAACAAGAATACAAAGATAATGGGACACAATCTTTCTATTTCGGGAGGGTCAGAAAAAATAAAATATTTTGGAAGCTTAGGCTATCTCGACCAGGACGGCATGTGGGGGCCAACTAATTTTAAACGTTATAATTTACTTTCAAATATAGAGGCACAACCTACAGCCACAACAAAGTTTTCCATTTCATTAAATGGAAGAATAGAGGATAAACGATTCCCGGCTATAAGTGCCGCTTCAATTTTTGATCAGCTTTATCGTACTCCACCTATTGCTCCTTTAACATTTAGCAACGGACTTTGGGGATCTTATATCGGCAGGTCGGCTTATGGAAACGTGTTTAAAAGTGGTTACTCCAACAGTCTCAGTCAGGTTCTGCTGACACAGATCTCTTTAGAACAGCAATTATCATTTATAAAGGGGTTGAGTGCCCGCGTTGTTTTTAGTTACGACTTTAACGAACCTGCCGGAGGAAACGACAGGAGTACTAATAAAACCTGGAGAACCCCAATACCGTACTATACCGTAAATACATCAACTACGCCTTATACATATCCACAGGCCGGAACAGATGGGCCAGCAAAACCTAATTACACGGTTTCACTTTTGCAAAGTCAGGCATTTACTTACCAGGGATACCTGAATTATAACAACAGATTCGGTAAACATGATATTGGAGGAACGTTGGTGCTGGAATCGCGCAATACGAAACTCATGTCACTGATGGCCTCCCGGACGAATTTCAACGTGAGTGTACCTGAACTTAGCAATGGAAGTTTTAATGCTACGGATATTAGTAACTCAGGCTTTTCAAGTGAGGCAAAACAACGGGGTTTGATATTCAGAACAACTTACGCTTATGATGATAAATATTTGTTTGAAGCATCAGGGCGCTATGACGGCCACTATGCATTTGCGCCAGGAAAGCGCTACAGTCTTTTTCCGGCCGTGTCTGTAGGATGGCGTGCTTCAGAGGAAAAATTTATTTCCAGTAATATGTCGTGGATCGATAATTTAAAATTTCGTGCTTCATACGGTGAAAGCGGTGCTTTACCATCGGGCGGCGCATTTCAATACATTAGCGCTTACGCCTTATATGGTAATAGCGCTGTATTGGCCACAACGGGCACACAGGGATTGAGAGAACTACTCGAGCCAAATAAGAATATAACCTGGGAAAAAGCCAAAAAGACTAACATAGGATTTGAGTTATCCATCTTTAATGGCTTGTTCTATATAGAAGCTGATTATTTCACTGAGAAGAGAAACGATATGCTTGTATCACCGCAGATACTGGTGCCGGCTGAGTATGGTATTGGCATTGCACAAGAAAATGCAGCGGCGATGAAGAATAAAGGATTCGAATTTATAGCAGGTTCCAACTACACTGTTAACAAAGATCTGAAACTAAGCCTTACGACTAATTTTACCTATGCCAAAAATAAATTAGTGCAGGTATTTGAGGGAGCAGCAACCTTCAACAATCCTAATCGGAGAATTACCGGTCGCCCATTGGGTTATCAGTTTGGCTACAATGCATTGGGTCTGTTTCAGCAAAGTGATGATAAGAACGGAAACGGCACCATTGAAAGCAGTGAATACGATATAATACAATTTGGAACGTTACGTCCCGGCGATATTAGGTATGAAGATGTAAATGGCGATAAAAAGATAACCCCGGAAGATTTTAAACCTATCGGCAAATCAGCTACTCCTGAGATTATTTATGGGTTTTCACCTGCCGTTGTATTCAAAGGGTTTGATCTAAACCTTTTGTTCCAGGGTGCGGCCAACAGGCACTTTTATATTAATGGACAGGCTGCATGGCCATTCTCTAACTCCGGGTCGGCTTTAAAGGCAACCCTCGATTACTGGACTCCGGAAAACACCGATGCAAAGTACCCCAGGGTAACGTCCCAGCCAACAAGCAATAACATTCAAACTTCATCCTGGTGGATAAAAAGCGGCAGCTACCTCCGATTGAAGTCAGCCGAAATAGGATATACTTTGCCGGCAAAAATTATATCAGTGGTGAAAATGCAATCAGCAAGATTTTACCTTTCTGGTCAAAACATCTTTACAATCAGTAAAGAAATAAAGGATTTTGACCCGGAGATCAGTGCAAACAATGGTAATTACTATCCACAACAGTCGGTAATTTCTGCAGGTGTAAACATTACTTTCTAACTTTTTAATCCTAAAATATGCGAAGGTTATTAAAATTGAAAAACGAATTAATTTATTTAGGCTGCTTTCTATTGTTTGCCTCATCATGTTCAAAAAAAGATGAAGCATTGGATGTAATGCCGCGTGATCTTTTTTCTGATGCAACCGTTTGGACAGACAAAGGAGCAAGCGATTTATTTCTCAATGATATCTACAATCAATTGCCTGATGGTAATAATTGGTATGACCCGTTTGAAAACTGGTCTGATAATTCAATTTGTGGTTTTTCATGGCCAAGTTCAAGGTCTCTGGTAGAACAGGCGATT
Source organism: uncultured Bacteroidota bacterium (assembly GCA_946479055.1). The sequence continues at coordinate 6,895 of CAMLEX010000086.1, forward strand.
TATACACCTTCAACCCTTTCATTTGGCGATGTGGGCGACATGTATGGTTGGGGCACGCTCTATGCAATCATTCGCAAGTGTAATGTTTTTATCAAAAATGTCAGCGCATCTTCGCTACCGGATGAGTACAAAAAATTACGGGTAGCTGAAGCAAGGTTTTTGCGGGCGTTTTATTACCAGCAACTTTGGTTGGCTTATGGTGGTGTTCCGATAATCACGGACGTATTAGACAGGCAGGCGCAAGGCGATGAAATCTTCAAGCCGCGTAGCACATTTGATGAAACACTTCAGTTTATTACAAAAGAATGCGCGGAGATATATGCGGATCTCCCTCCATCTCCCTCTTCCGGCCGCGCTGGCCAGGGAGCGGCGATGGCACTAAAAGGCTGGTGCGAATTATTTGCAGGTAAATGGGCAGATGCAGCAGTAAGTAATAAAAAGATTATAGATGAGTTGTCATACAGCCTGCATCCTGACTATGGCGCATTTTTTCTTACGAGAGGAAATGAAAGTACGGAAGCTATATTTTACAGGGAGTACATTCCGAATGTAAAAGGAGGCAGGCTGGAAGGATATATAGGTCCAACCTTTACAAAAAACGGCGCTGAAACCAGTTGGGGTGGAGTAAACCCAACTCAGGAACTGGTTGATGATTATGCTATGGATAACGGAAAGGTAATTACTGATCCTGCTTCAGGCTACGATCCACAAAATCCCTATAAAAATAGGGAAAAAAGATTTTACCAATCCATAGTATATGATGGCTCGTTTTGGTATAACGATACTATTAAAACCCGGCGTGGTATTGGAAGCAAAAACGAAATTGACCTCACCAACCGTGATGATGCCGGTCAAACGGGATATTATCTTCGAAAACGCCTGAACGATAAATTAGAGTTAGGTGCGGCCAATTGGGACGGCGCCACCAGTCCTCAGAATTATAATTATTTCAGGTTTGGCGAAGTGCTTCTTAATTATGCAGAAGCGCAAAATGAGACTGTTGGCCCTGATCCATCGGTGCATGATGCTATTAACAGGTTAAGAACAAGGGTATCGTTGCCCGATTTAGATCCAGGCTTGAGTAAAGATGAGATGCGCACTGCCATAAGAAGAGAAAGAAGAGTTGAATTAGCATTTGAGGATAAGCGCTGGTGGGATTTAATCCGGTGGCACATTGCCCATATCAATTTAAATAAACCGCTAAACGGTATCTCCATCACGGCGGGTGCCGGAGGCGTATTAACCTATGCACCTATCAATGCAGCCGGTGGGAACAGGAAATTCGACGCTGCGAAAAATTACTTGTTCCCTATTCCACAAGCCGTGCTGGATCAAAATAAAAAATTAACCCAGAATCCGAACTATTGATTTTCATTAAGCATAAGCAGTTGTTTACAAAGAAGGTTTCCCGGCTTGCTGGGAAACTTCTTATTTCAAAGCATCCTTGAGAAAGTAGTTTCCTATGTGTACAAAAGGCTTATACAAGTTAATTATTACTGGCTTAATAGTAGTAAGCATTGCAGGATGCTCCAATGAGAAAACAGGAAATTCACCGCAAGCTTTATTCTCGTTATTGCCCTCTTCAGTTACAGGTGTTCACTTCAACAACCGACTGACAGAAGGGCTTAACACCAACGTACTGATGTATGAATATTTTTATAATGGCGGTGGTGTAGCTACAGGTGATGTAAACGGAGATGGGCTACAGGATATTTACTTCAGCGGTAATATGGTGGATAATAAACTGTACGTGAACAAAGGCAATATGCAGTTTGAAGATGTAACGAATATGGCCGGCGTGCAGGGAAGGCCCGGGCCATGGAAAACAGGTGTAACTATGGTTGATATCAATGGTGATAATAAACTGGATTTGTTTCTTTGTTATTCTGGAAAGATCAATGGAAAGAAAAGAATACCGCAACTTTTTATCAACAAGGGAAATGATAACAATGGCATACCTCTTTTTAAAGATGAGGCAAACGAATATGGCATAACAGATTCTGCTTTCATTACACAAGCTTATTTTTTTGATTACGACAGGGATGGTAACCTGGATATGCTTTTAATAAATCACAATCCCAAACGCCTGAGCAATCTTACCGATGCCTCTATACATAAATACATTACACAGCTGGATAGACAAACAGGTACACGTTTATTTAAAAATAACCATAATCATTTTGAAGATATAACAATACAATCAGGCATCGTTAACAGCCTCCTGAGTTATAATCTTGCAGCTGGCATTGCCGACATCAACAATGATGGCTGGCCGGATATTTATATTTCCAATGATTACCTGGTACCGGATTATTTATATATCAATAACCATAACGGCACTTTCACAGATCAGTTGCAAAAACGATTGGCACATGTTTCCCAGTTTTCAATGGGCAGTAATATTGCTGATATTAACAATGACTGCCTGCCGGATATTTTCACACTCGACATGTTGCCGGAAGATAACCACCGGCAAAAGATGTTAGCCGCTCCGGACAATTATGAACTATTTGATCTGAATGTAAGGAACGGTTTTCATTATCAATACATGCGCAATATGCTGCAGTTGAATAATGGTAATGGAACATTCAGCGAGGTCGGCCAATTATCAGGTATTTCGAACACTGACTGGAGCTGGGCGCCGCTATTTGCAGATTATGATAATGATGGGTGGAAAGATCTTTTTGTTACTAACGGTTACCTCCGTGATTATACAAATATGGACTTTTTAGCGTACATGGGTGACCAGTTAAAAAACACACAGCAAGGTATTCACAGGCAACAGTTGCTGGATATTTTACAGCAAATGCCGGCTTCCAATGTAAGGAGTTATCTTTTTAAAAATGACGGGAACCTGAGTTTCAGTAATGTGAGCAGGCAATGGGGCATAGACAGTTTCTCTAATAGTAATGGTGCTGCTTACGCAGACCTGGATAATGACGGTGACCTTGACCTGGTTGTAAATAATATTAATAAATCAGCTTTTATTTATCGTAATGAGTCGAATGATAAGGAGAACCATTACCTGGAAGTAAAACTTGAAGGAGCTGGTAATAATACAATGGGAATTGGCGCCAAACTATATACCTACGCCAATGGTAAAGAGCAATACCTGGAACAAATGACTGCAAGAGGTTACCAGTCTTCTGTAACACCTGTATTACATTTCGGGCTCGGCAAAGACAACGTTGTTGACTCCCTGAAAATTATCTGGCAGAGCGGGAAAATGCAGGTATTAAGGAATGTGAAAGCAAACCAGTTTATTACTTTAAAGGAAACAGATGCCACACTAATTTTTACTACTCCTTATGTTTCGCCATCCCTATTTGAAGAGGTGAGCTCACCGGTAACTTATTATCATGCACCTGCGAATATCAATGATTTCAAAAGACAACCACTATTGGTTAACCCGCTTTCATTTACGGGACCTTGTCTTATAAAAGGAGATGCAAATGGTGACAAGCTGGAAGATATATATGCTGGTGGTGGAAATGATCAGCCGGGAACTTTGTATATCCAGCAAAAAAATGGTTTGTTTATCCAAAATCATCAATCGGCTTTTGATTTAGATAAAGCCAGTGAAGATGCGGATGGGCTATTCTTCGATGCCAACGGAGATGGATACAATGATCTGTACGTGGTAAGCGGTGGATATCATCATTATTTGGCTGATGATTCTTTATTACAGGACAGGTTATATATCAACAATGGCAAAGGAAATTTTACCAAAAGCAGCAAAGCCTTACCTGTTATGCATGTAAGTAAAAGTTGTGTTCGTACTGCTGATATAAATGGGGATGGTTTTCCTGATCTGTTTGTGGGTGGAAGAGTGGTGCCCGGAAAATACCCGACTATACCACAAAGTTTTATACTTATCAATGATGGCAAAGGACATTTTGCAGATCAAACAACTACTATAGCGCCGGAAATACAAAAAGCCGGAATGATAACAGATGCAGTGTGGATAGACATGAACAATGATAGGAAGAATGACTTGATTGTTGTAGGTGAATGGATGCCGGTAAGTGTTTACATCAATATTAACGGCAAGCTTACAAAAAGGACAAAAGATTATTTTGATAAAGAATACAGCGGCTGGTGGAATAAAATATTGGCAGAAGATCTGAACAAAGATGGTAAGCAGGATTTAGTAATTGGCAATCTTGGTTTAAATACACAATGTAAGGCAAGTGATAAAGAGCCTGCAGAAATGTATTACAAAGATTTTGATGGCAACGGCTTTATAGAACCTGTTCTTTGCTTTTATATACAGGGTAAAAGTTATCCTTATTTGTCAAGAGATGAACTGGTAAGCCAGGTGAATGGTATGGCAAAAAAATTCAAATACTATAAAGACTATGCCGATGCAACCCTGCAGGATGTTTTTACAGCGGAGCAATTAAATGATGCTACTCACCTTCGGGCGAATAAGTTAGCTACAACTTACTTTGAAAGAGGAAGTGAATCGCGAGTTCGCGCCGTCCGACGCGATCACCAGATCGTAGCCGCGCCACTTCGGGGCGGCGGGGTCGCACTCGGCTTCGAAGTGGAGGACAACGCCGAGTTCGCG
>CAMLEX010000087.1 GCA_946479055.1 uncultured Bacteroidota bacterium
TCCTTTATAAATACCGCTCATAAAGTTCAATTTTCTGTTTCGGGGAAATAACTTTCCGGCGTTCCAAGCAGGAATCCGACGTACTTCCAAAAGTGGAACAGACCCTGAACTTCTTCATCAGTGGGTTTCATTCCCAATCTGCGCAAACCATCTAAGAAAATGATGGAGAAACCAAGATTTGTTGCGAGCATATCCCACTGGTTGAGCGGCGCTCCCCAATCTTCTTCCTGCCATTTTCCTTTTTGCACATTTATCATCTTGCCGGCAACAGGTTCATAAAGCATATTAGCTTCATTCAATAGTTGCATTGTGAGTGGCAACTTGCCATGAATGAATTCTGCGCCTGATTCTACGGGCTCATTAAAACCGTCCTCTTTAATAGTGGCTATGCGTCCGCCAGCTACAGGGCTTGCTTCCAGCAGACAAACATGATAGCCTGCTGCCAGCAGGTCTTTCATAGCTATTAAACCAGCGGCTCCGGCGCCAATGATGATAATATCATATTTCGTATCGGGTGAATTGTTTATCATGAAATTTATCTTTTGTATTGTTGAGTGACGGATGGTGAAAATAAAATCACCAGCTTATGTTCAAAATCTGTTCCATATAGCTCAAAAAAATTTTGTTCTTTCAATACACTTATTATAAGTATTTATTTCTCTCTCGTATCTTATTATTGTTTCATATCCGTGTTAATGTTGCTCAGGGCTATATTGATCAATGGCTGCCGGATGGAAGCGGATACCCCGCTGAGGCTTGTGCGTTGACTCGTGGCGGAGTAGTAGCGTACAGCCGGAACTACCGCTGAGCTATGCACGGCAGTTCACAGCCCCACCTTTTTTTATTAATAGCAAACTAAAACCGGATACACAAAATCTTTTTCTACATCTCAAACTCCCACACAGTCCTGTAAGTCCCATGTTGTTCGATATACGTTAAGAAGGCATTGTAAAAAGCATCGGCGCCAATAGTGGCGCTGTCGCCAATAACATAGAGTTGTTCTTTGGCACGGGTAATGGCCACATTCATCCGGCGGTAATCTTTTAAAAACCCGATATCACCATCGTCGTTGCTGCGTACCAGCGATACAATGATGTTTTCTTTTTCCTGCCCCTGGAAGCTATCAATGGTACTGATGCGAAGTGGTTTTGATAAAACTTCTTTGGCAGCTGTTACCTGGCCGGAATAAGGAGAAATAATAGCTGTTACTAAAGGATTCAGCGATTCTGTTTCGAACAATTTTTGAATGATGCGCACTTCTCCCTCGTTTTGTAAACTGGTGCCGTCGGGGCCATGCTCTTCACTATAACCGGAGCCGGCTGTATCAATGAAAGTCAGGTGCACACCCGTGTTGTGCAAATGGGCAGCAGTAAGCAAAAGACTATTGTAAAAATAATTACTGCTGAATCCGGCAATCGCTTCTCTCATCCTGTACTGCGTATTGAGAAGAAAAGTTGTACCGACTTTTTCAATAGCCGTTTCTAAAACAGAACGGTTGAAACCTAAACGGGCAGCTTCATGGCTTAATACTGTGGGAGGAAGTTGCCAATGATCTCCGGCCAGCACTATCCTTTGCGCAAGTGGAAAAATACACCAGGCCAATGGTTCAATACATTGTCCTGCTTCGTCAATGACAAGTGTTTGAAAACGGAGATGATCAATACCGGCATCATACAATCCGATAGGTGTACCTGCAATCACTTCCGCTTCTTCAAATAGTTTTTCTTCATTGTAAGCCTGCAGTTTTTTTATTTCGATCCGGATGTTTTTTACTTCTTTAAATAAAAGATTTCGTTGTTCCCTTTCTGCTTTGCCAAAACTACGTTTGTATTTCAGAGCCATCTTCCGGAACTCTTCGGCTCTTATTTTTAATTGCTTGATCTCTTTTTGTTGTTTGCTGTTGGCTAGTTTGCCTTCCGGCGTATGTGAAAAAACAATTTCATCTACTTTGCTGGCATTGCCAACTCTTAATACCTTAATGCCCTGCAGAATCAGACCTTTGGCAATATTATCAACGGCTGTATTGCTGGGAGCAGATACCAATATTTTTTCACCGGCTTTAATAAGTTGCAGGATAGCTTCAATCAGCGTAGTGGTTTTACCAGTGCCCGGCGGACCATGAACAATGGTGATTTGTTCATTTTGTATAATAGCGGCAACAGCCTGTTGCTGACTTTCATTCAACCGTTGATTGCGAAATTGCAGCGAACTATTTTTTATTGCAGGTGTAGCAGTCGCTTTTGTTGTGGTATCATGTAACGCTTCAAATAGTTTGAATAAAGGTTTATTGTTTTCCAGTTCATTCAGCACTTTTTTCATAATGCTGGTTGTCCGGGTATCGGGAGCCAGCTTAATGCCAACGCCATCATCTTCTATCCAATCAGGAAAGTCAGGGGCAAACAACCGAAATTCTCCTGTCTTACCATCTAAACTCATCAATACACCTTTAAGCGGTTCTTCGCCTGCTATAAAACATTCAATGGCTGCACCGTCTTTAAACAGGTTTGCTTCTGGCGGAAAGCTGAGTTTAAAACTGATTTCGGGATAATCGGCGTAACCAAAATTTCTGCGTGTAACGATGATAGGATGCAGGGCAAGTCCTTCAGCCTTTAATTGTCTTAATGTATGCTGTTGATCTAAGCTATATCGCTGCACCTGTTCTTTTTCTTCCAGGTCGATGCATTGTAATAATGTTTGAATGTGCGGATGCATGCGGTGAAAATAGGGAGGATAGGAGGAATAAAAAAATGCGGGGATGCTGAGATCTTATATCCCCGTGCTTATATCCGGATTCGTTGTCTTAGTTAGCATTCAGCAATAAAAATTATCCCTGTTTATTTCTTTGTTAAAGAACGATTTGAATGATTGTAAAAATCGCTACCCATTTTTAACAAAGCTATAAAATCCGCGGCAGAAGGGATACCAGCGAACAATAGTAGCCGGTAAGGAGTATATGACTTACATATTTAACCTGAAAAAACATTTTGTGTTAGCTTTATGGTGAGAAAGAAACAATTATAATCTTTAGCTCGTTCCCTTTATTAACAACGATTAACAGAATGTCATTACGCCAGTTTATAACAGCCCGGAAGTTATTAAGACCTTTTACCGTAGTAAAAAATACAGCCGTATATGGATGGAAAGAAGTTGCCAGAAAATTTGGTCTTCATGAGGATCTTTATTTCAACCCGGCGCATAAAAAACTTTCAAAACCTGTTAATGTAATACTGATAGGAGCGGGGCATCGCGGTTCCAACTATGCCAGCTATGCCATTAAAAATCCTGCGGAAATGAAAATAGTGGCCGTAGCAGATCCTAATTCTCATAGGAGACAAAAAATGGCTAAGCAATATAAACTTGACGCGGAGATGTGTTTTCACTCCTGGGAAGAAGTTTTTAATAAGGAAAAATTTGCAGATGCGGTGATCATCGCCACACCTGATCAATTGCACACGGCGCCCTGTCTTAAAGCTTTGGACGCAGGATATGATGTATTACTCGAAAAGCCCATTGCTCCTACAGAAGATGAGTGCCGCCAGATATTGGCAAAAGCAAAAGAAACAGGTCGTATAGTGGGTGTTTGCCATGTGCTACGCTATACACCTTATTTCCGTGAGCTAAAAGAAATACTGGATGCAAAGATGATTGGTGAAGTGATCAGCGTTCAGCACCTCGAACCAATCGAACATATTCACATGAGCCATTCGTATGTAAGAGGTAACTGGAGAAACAGCAAGATTGCCACCCCGATTATTCTTGCCAAATCCTGTCATGATACCGATATTATACGGTGGCTGGTGAATGATGCTGCTGATAATGTACACTGTTTTGGAAATTTAAAATGGTTTAAAAATGCGAACGCACCTGAAGGAAGTACAGAGCGCTGCACAGATGGCTGTGCTGTAGAACATGACTGTCCTTATTCCGCCTTGCAGATCTATTACCGTGACAGAAAAAGATTATATGTATTCGATCTGCCGGAAGACAAAAGCAAATGGGATAAAATTATCATGCATGGATTGAAGACGACTGACTATGGCCGCTGTGTTTACCGGATGGATAATGATCAGCCTGATCATCTCACTGTAAATATTTTATTTAAACACGGGGTGACGGCTGCTTTTTCTATGGAAGCTTTTGTTTCTTATGAAGGCAGGCGCACAAGAATCATGGGTTCTATGGGCGATATCACAGGCGATATGGAAAGCTTTACACTTACTACATTCAAAACCGGGAAAAGAACAACCTGGAGCATGAAAACAGATGCGCATGGTGGCGGCGATCATCCACTTGTAAAAGATTGGATACAGGCAGTCGGACAACAGGATCCGGCTTTACTCAGTTCTTCTATAGATGTATCCGTTGAAAGCCATATTATGGCATTCGCGGCAGAAAGAAGCCGGCTTAGCAGAACCATTGAGGATATTGTACTTTAATCTTTGAAGCTGTTTAGATTTTATGACTTTTGCCAAGAATTACACGAATTGACACCAATTAAGTTTTTTCTTTCGTGAAATTTGTGCAATTCGTGGCTTGAACTACTAATCAAAGCAATCTTCATATAACAGCAACTTATTTGTTTAAACTTTTATCATTACGCTTCCGGCCATCAGATCATGTATAGCCCGCCGCTCTTTGTTGGAATGAATGGTAACAAAAGAAACCCAGCCCAGCGCAATCTTAAGTATATAACGAAGCAAAGCCTGGAAGATATTTATTCGTTTTGTGGTACCCTCATGTTGCCTCACACGTATTCCCTTGACTAAATTGCCAAGTGTACAGCCCAATGAGGTGCAAACAGGTTCATAAGCGGCCCAAAGGCCAACGAATAATGTTATCCTTACCCAATCCGGCACGTTCTCATACCGGTCAAGTACGGATGCAAAAACAAACATAAGTATAACGATCAGGATAAGATCAATAAAAGAGGATTGAACCCTGTCTCCCAAAAGAGGATATTCAACCTGGTCGGTATTTTCTGTAACGATGCCTTGCATAAGCGGTATAAATATGTTTCTTTTTCCTTAGAAATCATAATTCCGCTTTATTAAACCTCTGGCTTTTCTTCAGCAACGTTTTTAAAATAGACAATTAGGTTCCCATGTAGTTTACCGTTTAACAATGCACCTTCATTTTGTATTCGTCCGCTATTATAATAATCAATATACCTGCCGCTGTAAGGTCTGTCATCCAGGTACTAAACGGGATTTTCATGACCATCTATTCAGGCTTGGAACCTTTTTAAGCAATCAGTCTTTGGTGAAAATATAGTTCGGGGAAAATGGGTTGAATTTTTTTTATCCACTTACTTTGAAATACAAAGTACTTTTATTTAACTTTGAAACACAAAGTACTTTTAAATGAAAGGGACTCCGGATTATTCGGGATACAGACTTATAAAGCTAAATTATCAATCACAATGACACAGAGAAACAATTTAACAACACAGCCAATTCATCCAGCTTCATTAGGTAAACGCATGTTGCAGGGCGCAGGGATTGCTTTAATCCTGATTGTAAATCGAAAAAAAGTATAGGAATGAAATGCTCTGTTGTATTCCCATAAATCCAATCAATCCTATAAATCCCGGTTCTGACTATACATCATTGTGCTATGGTTTGGTACTGTTTTGGGATTAAATGGAACGTGGTGGGATTGAACGGTTCTGACTGATCCAAATGAAAGATTTTGACTAAAAAGTTTTAAAGTATATATACATGAAAGACGAAATACTAACCTATCTAAACGACCCCAGGCAACTCGAAAGGATGTACCGAACTAATAAAGTGCATTTTAAGCGAGAGTTCAGAACACTTTATCCGGAGCTTAAAGGCAACACACTTGCGGATTTCTGGAATGAAAGACTCAATTACGAAAGTGATGAGATTAACTGGGGCACAGGCAGGGAATTATTGTTTGTGATAATTGCTTCGCTGGTGGCAGGTGTTATCGCAAAGCTGCCGGCATTTTTATCTATAAGCGAAGACTTTTTCTATCCCAGAAACATCGGGTTTATCATTTTTCCGGCACTGATGGCTTATTTTGCCTGGAAGAATAAATTACCAACAGGTAAAATTGCTTTTATAGTGGGCACAATCCTCGTTGGTTTAATTTTTATCAATTCCCTTCCGGATGTTAAGAGTAGCGATACCTTAGTTTTATCATGCATTCATTTACTCTTATTTCTATGGTCGATATTAGGTTTTGCTTTTGTTGGTGAGATCAAAAATAACGATGAGAAGCGACTTGGCTATTTGAAATATAATGGCGACCTGGTAGTCATGACAACTCTCATCCTGATAGCAGGCGCAATCATGACCGGTATAACCATCGGGCTTTTCTCCTTAATCGGCTTTAATATTGAAAGGTTTTATTTTGAGAATATTGTCATTTTTGGGCTTCCCGCTGCTCCAATTGTGGGCACTTACCTTATCCAGACTAACACGCAGTTAGTAGGTAAAGTTTCACCGGTAATTGCTAAAATATTCAGTCCGCTGGTATTAGTGACGCTGGTAATTTATCTTATCGCAATGATATATTCGGGTAAAGACCCTTACAACGACCGGGAGTTTTTGCTGATTTTTAATGGCTTATTAATTGGCGTTATGGCCATCATTTTCTTTTCCGTTGCGGAAACATCCAGGACCAAAAGCCAGTCGGAAGTCTGGGTACTTTTTCTGCTATCTGTTGTAACTATAATTGTTAATGCCATTGCGGTATCTGCCATTTTGTTCAGGATTTCAGAATGGGGAATTACTCCCAATAGGGCAGCGGTTCTGGGCGGCAATGTCTTGATTTTGATAAATCTTTTGTTGGTAACTGCGCAACTTTTCAGGGTACTTTCAAAGAAGGCTGATATAACCGGAGTTGGAAAAGTCATTGCCTTCTACCTGCCCATTTACTGCTTATGGGCAATGATCGTGACCTTTTTATTTCCGTTCCTATTTGGGTTCAGATAAAGAAACAGATTAAAAGCAATGTCTATTACCATTTTCTTTTTACGCACGGATTAACACTGCTAAAGGCCACTATAAACTAAGTGGATCTACAACGGCATTTGGATTCGTTCATGTATTAATCTGAAATCAGTATTGATGCTATATTTTTTTGGATTGTCGTTACGGAACTGATATTGACAATCGGGGATTTCTTTCTCAGCATAGGGACTGATACTTTTTAAGCTTCGCAAGTTCCTACGGTAGTGGGAGTGGAGAAGAACGCCTATCCCCGCGTTCGGCGTGTTATTTTTTAGAAAGACCGGCAAAGGCAGAAAGCCCTCACGTTGTAGGTAGTTTCTAGAAGTCTGCTTCATATCCGTGTCCATTTTTGCCGTAGAAAATCAACCACTTTGCAAGTGAGTAAACAATGTGGAGTTGCAACTCGATACTACCCTCATCAGTTTCTGGCGGTAGTCTTTGGTCTTTTAAATACTGTAAGCTATTTTCCCTAGCAATTTTATCAGCAATATTCATTAACCGTTTACCATAATCTAAAGTCTCATCAGCGAGTTTGGTATTCCATGCTTCATTAACTAAGTCCTCGCCTATGAGATTAGCACAGTCTTGCATAAACTGTCCTCTGAAAACATTTCTATCTTGATTCATGGAAATATACATTGGAACGCCGTCCAGCTCTTTTGCTAATTCAATGACATAATAGCCCTCAAATTCTTTGATGAATTCAGATTCTGACTTTTTTTTGTCGCTCTCCTGATATTTGCCTTTTATCCATTCATAAGCCTCTTTGTCTCTTCCTACTCTGGGAGCTTTAATAGTTTCGTAAGAAGGTATTTGATTTTCGAACCATTCCTTCAGCAAATCATCTTGGGTCGGCATTTTCTTGCCCTTTAATTTATCAAATGGACTTAATTCTTGCTTTTCTATTCCCTGAATGATTCGAAATAACTGGATATATCTTTCTTCGTATCCTGGTTTTGGTTTACCCATTGGTCGCATGTCTAGTCCCATTATCGAAAATGTCGTTTAAATTGCCTGCAATGTCGGGGGCTTCCTGTTGTGCTGGTATTCCGTTTTACTTCAGCCCGGAACGGAAGCCGATTAAACACCGCCGTCCAAGATATGTACTAAAGCTGAATTTCAAAAGTCAGCTGGGTGGTTCATTGTTTTCTCGTCATAAATTTTGTTAGTTTTTGTAAATAATTTTTTTGTCAAGTCAAGGTCAGTTGAGTTGTCGTTTTTAATTATCAAGAAATATTTTGTCTGCCAATTTTGAGTTTTCTGTGCTTGTTTATTTATAGCAATGTCCCACGGTGGATAAACTCTAATTCCACGTTTTCCTTCTTTGTCGTTTCGTGTAATTATTCCTTTGTCAGCCAGAACAGATTTTGGAAAAATAAATTGTCCAAGGTTGTTGCCACTTCTTGTCGTAATAATTATAAAATCTATGTCGTCTAAAATATCAAATGGTTCAGTTATTCCGTTTTTGTTTCTTTTCCAAATTGTTACAAACTGGCCTGTTTTTGTCGGCGTGATTTTAGCAACCCGATGTTGAATTGTGTTTCCGTTAAGGTTAAATGAACAAGCACCGTATTCTAAACTTTCGGAATTCAGTTTCGGGTTTGTCAACTCAAAACCACATTTGTCATAAACCAATTCTTTCGCAACTTTTAGGTAGGTATGAAATGAGTTTATTACTGTCAATGTGTTTTCAGTTGCCATATTTTACTGTCTATATTAGTCTGCTTGCTTTGTGTTTCGGTGTCGTTCTACAATGACCGCTAACACTAAGATTGCTATATAATACGAACTATCCAAAAAGAAATCCTTATTGATTTCAATACTTGTCAGTTCGCTTTTTTGTATTGTAGTTTTCACCTCAGGCTAATGCAATCAGCACTTCATACAGTCACTCTTGCAGACTATAGTACACCATATTATAGATGTAAGCAATTTTAAACAACGGAATCCATTCATAAGTGAAAGTGATAAAATTAGTAAAGAAGGTTAACTTCATTGACAATAGCTTAATGCTAAATAAATCAGGGCTGGCAGCAGATATTGCCAGCTCCTTATATCTCGGGGTTTCACGGATGGCGCTGTTGAAGGTTAGAGTATGCTGTGAAAATCCCGTCCGGACTAATTGCTGTTTAAATAAAAAAGTATAGGATTAAATGAAACCACTGTTTGCCATGAGATTTTATGTAATGCTTTCTGGGACCCTGTTTTTTTCTGCCATGAACTACTTGTGCGCACAAAATAAACAGGTGATTCATGTTTTAATTATTGACGGATTTAGTAACCATGACTGGAAACAAACCACAGCCATTACAAAAAGGATATTAGAAAAAGCCGGTCGGTTTAGCGTAGATGTTTCTACAATTCCTGCTGATAGCAGTGATCGTTCAGTATGGAAACCTGATTTTAAAAAGTATGCGGTTGTTATTCAGAATACTAATAATATTCATGACACATCATTGCGTTGGCCTGTACCGGCAGAGCAAGCATTAGAGAAATATGTGAAAGCCGGCGGTGGGTTATATATACTTCATTCTGGTAATAATGCATTTCCTCACTGGAGAGAATATGATAAGATGATCGGCCTGGGCTGGCGGCCACGTTCCAGTGGTTATGCGTTGGAGATTGATGCTGCAAAAAATATAATTCGTGTACCTCCAAACGAAGGAAATGGTACTGGTCATGGTAACAGGTTCAATGCCGTTATCCAGGTACTGAATCAACATCCGATTAACAAAGGTTATCCTGAACAGTGGCAAACGGCCAATACAGAAGTATATAATTACCCAAGAGGGCCTGCAGAAAATATAACGGTGTTGTCTTACGCATTTGACAGTACTGCCACACAAAGAAGCTGGCCGGTAGAGTGGGTGGTTACCTATGGCAAAGGACGTGTTTACAACTCAAGCATGGGACATCTCTGGCAAGGAGAAATTTATCCACCGGCTTATCGTTGTGTTGGTTTTCAAACAACAATGATAAGAGCTGCTGAATGGCTGGCAACCGGTAAAGTAACTTATCCTGTACCAATTGATTTTCCTACAAAAGAATCAATAAGCCTTAGAAGCGAAAATGAATTTATTAATTCAGGCAAAAAATAAATACATAAAGCTCTTTATCAATTCACCACTTTGTCATTGCATTCTATTAGAACACAAATTTATTTTCCTAACAACTTTTCCGTCAAAGAAATTATTTTGTCATGTTCATTTGAAAAAGCTGTCCATACTGAAATACACCGTTGACGAATCATGTTGTCTCTGTCGATACCAGGTGGTGTGTCCAAAACATTTTTCACTGTCATGCTGCCTCTATTTTCTGGTAAAATGATTTTTACATAATCCTTGGGCTGTTTTGCCATTTGTAGATGAGCATCTTGAACTTGTTTACCCGAGTAGTTTTTTTCAACAAACAGATACAGGCCCGCTAGTGAAACGAAAATAGTTATCGGTTTCGTATTTGTATCAGCTGTCTGTGCAGTGTTAGCATCAACAATGTGCTGGTGAATAAAATTTTTGTCTTTGTGAGCCAACGTATAAAATGAAAGTTCATTGTATTGTTCTTGTGTTGTCATTTAGGTTTATGATATGAAGTGCTAAGAAATGCTTGCCGCCCAACGTTTGACGACTTTATGCAGCAGAGGTATCCTGTGTTCCGTCAGCCTGGCTAATGTACTAAAGCCATAAAAAATTACAAAGGCCAATATATGTTCATCTGCAGCTATTGCAAGCCGAAATTAGCGGTAGTTCTATTCCTGTGTAATTTTTCTTTTTAGTGTTCCCTCTTTTTTTACGGATAGAAGATCCTTTACATGGGTACCCATCAATGGTGTTGCTTTATTTCCCTCTACTCGGAAATATTCTTCCGGAAATACCTCTTTCCGTTGCCCCCATCTGTAAGTTCTTGTATCGAAACTAAGAGTATCAGCAAACTGCACAACCTGGGCCTTTATGTTTTTCGCCGCCCCTTTGTCAAACCTATAAGGGTCGCCGGGGCTGGCCCACTTGCCATCTACTGTTTTATACACATCAAAGTATTGGTGTTTCTCATGATAGAGCTTACCGCAATATTCGCCAACGAAAAGCAGAACATGTTTAAAATTGCTGAATGAAAGAGGCCCATGCGTGAAGGCAGTAAACCTGATCGTGTCGTTAGGAAAATAACCATATATGTTTTCAACAATTCGGTATTCAGCAGTGAATTCTGAATCAAAGGGAATGTAATTGCAATAGTACTTCTCCTGCACAGGGTCAACCCTTATTTTTTCTGCAACAAAAGCGTAAAGTTTTGTAGGTAGAGAGTCGTTGCACGACACATAAGGTACACATACCTCTGGCTCAAGGTTGATAGAAAGGTTTCTCATCTTCAATAAATCAGCAATGCAGTAAGCTTTTGTAATATGCCTGAAGGAGCTAAAATAAAGAGAATCTAGATCGGAAGAGCGTCGTGTAGGGAAAGAGTGTAGATCTCGGTGGTC
>CAMLEX010000088.1 GCA_946479055.1 uncultured Bacteroidota bacterium
CAAAATGGGGGCTTATCCGTTTCCTTCTGTATGCTTATATACGACTACGACCGATAGTTAAGCCTGAGTAAACAGTGATGTCCTTCACCGGGCCATGCTCCGGTACATGAATATTTTACAATAGCGGAAACGTTTGCATAAATAAATGTCCTGCCTTTGCATTACAAAACAACGGGTTTGAGGAACTTACTATCGGATTCCATTTGTTATCGAAACGATTTTGTAAATAAACCGGCAGGTAATGCGGAAACCAATTAAACAAAGCAACTTCAATTTCCCGTTGCTATAACGATGTCAACGCTTCCATTTTGAATCATTTTGATACATACAACGAATATGAACTGCTGCAGCAATTAAAAGTCGGCAGTGAAAAAGCCTTCACACAACTATTCGATCATTTCAGGGGAACTGTTTACGCAGTTGCTTTTAAATTTCTTAAATCGAAGGTATTGGCAGAAGAAACCGTCCAGGATGTATTTCTGAAACTGTGGCTAAAAAGAGGAGAGCTGGATGCCGTAAAACAGTTGGATGCTTACCTGTTTGTCATGGCCCGGAATTTTATCTTCGACCGGATCAAGAAAATGTCTTATGAAACAGTGGCGCAAGCTGCGTTGTTAAATCATGAATCCTCTGCCGATGATACAGAATACCTGGTAAGACAGCACCAATGCCAGCAATTATTGCTGGAGGCAATAGAACGATTACCGCCGCAGCAAAAGCAGGTTTACAATTTTGCAAAAGCAGATGGGCTCAGCCATGAAATGATTGCAGAGAAAATGCAACTTTCAAAACATACAGTAAAAAAGCATATGGCGATGGCCCTGCAAGCCATAAGAAAATACCTCGATACCCGGCTGCATCATTTTCCATTACTGCCTTTATTGATCGGAATCCTTTATAACGCCTGATCCGACCGAACCAGAAAATATTTTATTCTCCACTACTCCCTCCGCATTTCTCAGTCGTCTTTATTAAAGGTGTTAACAGATAAGTATCCTGTTTCAACTCCTGTTGTGCATTATGACCGAGAAGTCAAAATTTATTGAGCTATTAGAAACTTACCTGGCAGGAAACGCTGCCCCTGAAGAATACAGGGAATTGATGCGGCTGATCAAAAGCGGTACGTATGATGATTTGATGAAACAAAGGATAGACGATTCCATGTTTCATGACCATTCATCAGCAAATCTGGATGATGACCGGGCACAGGAGTTGTTGGAGAGAATACTTAATGCAGAAAAGCATACAGCAAAACTGATACCTGTCATGCAGCCTGTAAAAAATTACCGGCGCTGGTATGTTGCTGCCGCTGCTGTGGTAATACTGGCGTTGGCGATATGGAGAGTATCGCCATGGAAAAATGATCCGGAAACCCGACTTGCAGAAAACAAAAAAGCCCTGCCACCGGTAGCTGATATGAAAGGGAAAAAATATGTGCGGTTGCAGGATGGAAGTACGGTATTATTAAATGAAGGAAGCCATCTCGAATATCCTGATGTTTTCGCTTCCGGTACAAGAGAGGTTGCATTAACCGGCGAAGCGTATTTTGACATCCGGCATGATGCTGCAAGACCTTTTATTGTTCATACAGGTAATGTAAGCACTACTGTACTGGGAACGGCTTTTAATATCAAAGCTTACCCGGAGCAAAAGGAAATTACTGTTACCGTAACGAGGGGCAAAGTGAAAGTAAGTGATGAGAGAAAAAACATTGGGATAATAACACCTAATGAAAGCATTGCAGTTAACCTGGAAAATAAGTCATACAGGCAGGAAAAAGTAAATGCGGAAGATGCAGTGAAATGGAAAAAACAATACCTGGTGCTGGATGATATAAGCCTGGAAGATGCCGCCATACTTATTGACAGCAGGTATCATGTAAATATTTCTTTTTCTAAGGAAGCCCTTAAGCAGTGCCGTATCAGCGCCACTTTTTTGAATAATGAAAATTTAGAGCAGGTTTTATCAGTGGTGACAGACGTTGTAGATGCAGACTATACGATACAACCCAACGACCAGGTGATCATCAGTGGTGAAGGATGCAGATAGCAGATAAATGCCATAATAAAGCGATTAATAACCAACCAAAACGATTGCCATGATTAAAACAAACTCCACGTAGCGAATTAGCCATTGCCTAATGGTATATATAATTAAAAAACCCCTCCGCCGGGAAAGCATTGAGGGGCTCCGTTTAAAACAATTTCAGTAAAAATTTTAAACAACTGCAATTTAT
This sequence comes from uncultured Bacteroidota bacterium, assembly GCA_946479055.1. The sequence goes on from CAMLEX010000088.1 coordinate 2,237, forward strand.
GCAATTATTTATTGCACGGGCAGACTGTTCAGGCAAACGTTTGAACCATGCTCTCATTAGTAAATCACATCTCGTATTCATTATGCGGGTAAGCTTTTTTGCCATATTTTTTATTGCCCTCAGCGCTCAACTGTTGCTGGCCAAAAATACGATCGGCCAGTCCGCAGATGAGACATTTATCACCCTTGAGTTAAAAAACGTAAAGCTTACTGCGGCTCTTAAAAAGATCGAGAAAGTGACCGACTACCTGTTTGCCTACCAGCCACGACAGGTATATAGTTATGATGATATAAGTATCCCGAAAGGAACACGTTCGGTCAGCGCTACGCTGGAACTTCTTCTTGCTAATACCAATCTTTCTTTCCGGCAGGCGGGTAACAGCATCATTCTATACAAGAAAGATGATCGGTTAAATGTGGCTTTCCGCATGAATGTCGAAAAGCCCGAACAACCAGCTGATACCACCATCACGGGGATTATTACCAATGCAGAAACCGGTCAACTGGTAGAGAATGTATCTGTGGCAGTAAAAGGAAAGAAGATCGGAACAGTAACGGATAGTAAAGGTGAGTTCAGGTTAGAATTAAGTGATCTTTCCGGAGTGCTTGTGATCAGTTCTGTGGGTTATGAAGACCAGGAACTAAACCTGGATGGAAAAAAAACGTTCAGCATCGCATTAAAACCAAACACAGTTAGATTGGAAGATGTGGTAGTGGTTGGATATGGTTCACAAAAGAAAACAGACCTGACCGGCTCTGTTACTTCATTAGGAGGGGATAAACTAAAAGAGTTTCCTGTTGTAAGTATAGAACAGGCAATGCAGGGACGCATGGCCGGTGTGCAGGTTCAGCAGACTTCTGGTCAGCCGGGTGCGGGTATCAGCATCCGTATCCGTGGAGTATCTTCTATCGCCGGGGGAAATGAACCCTTATATGTTATTGATGGCCTTCCGCAATTCAATGATGATGTACGTGGCGCCAATGGATTGTCTACTATTAATCCATCCGATATAGAGTCTATTGAAGTATTAAAAGATGCATCCGCTACTGCTATCTATGGATCAAGAGGTGGTAATGGGGTAGTAATGATCACAACAAAATCAGGCAAGGCAGGTCAGCCAAAAGTTACTTTTGAAAGCTCCATCGGTACCCAAAAATTGCGCAGGAAACTGGAACTGATGAACAGTGCGGAATATATTGATTTTGCCAAACGATACTATACCAATTCAAACCTGGCTCTGCCGGCAGATCTTGCAAATTTTACACCATCTGTAAGTACCGATTGGCAGGATGAGGTTTTTCGTACCGCCCTTCAGACAAATAATAACCTGAGTATTTCCGGGGGAACAGACCGCAACCGTTATTTTGTTTCAGGTGGATTTATCAACCAGCAGGGCATTGTAAAGAAGAGCGACTATAATCGTGGTTCTCTCCGGCTGAACCTTGATAGTAAAGTCAGTGATCATTTTTCTATAACAACACACTTGCTCTTTTCAAGGGCAGTGCAAAATGGTTTCTCTCCATCCGTTGGTGATAACACACGCAACTTTGGTAAATCAGGTATCGGTTCTATCATGAGGGCTCTGACAACAGTGCCTGTTAAAAATCCCGATGGTACTTATTCCGATGCAACACCATTTAGCTTTAATGGTATTGATGCAGAAAACCCGGTAGCTATGGTTAATGAAGTATTGGACAGAAATACAACTACCCGTGTACAGGGCGGTATAGATTTGAAGGCAACCATTATCAAAGGCCTGACTAATACCACCCGTTTTTCAGCGGATTTTTATCATATTCGCAGAGATTTGTATTTCCCCAGGATACTCCCGCGCCTGGGAAATAATATTGGTTCGGCAGAGTTGGGTCAATATGATAAAACTTCTGTATTAGCAGAAGATTTTTTGGAGTATAAGTATACTATTTCTTCAGCTATTTCCGGAGAAGCTATTGGTGGTGTATCCTTCCAAAGGGAGCGGCTCAACTCAGTTGATCTTGCAGCATCAGGTTTTGGAAACGACGATCTCAAAAGTTATAATTTTAGTTCAGCCTCTTCAGTCAGCAAGCCACTTACAGATATTATCGAGAGTACGATCATTTCGGCGTTTTTCAGGGCCCGTCTTAATTTTAACGACAAATACCTGTTTGCTGCCAGCATAAGGCGTGATGGTGCTTCTGTATTTGCAGAAAATAATAAATATGGTGTGTTCCCTTCCGTATCAGCGGCATGGCGCATTTCGAAAGAAACATTTATGGAGCAGGTTGGGTTGATTTCTAATCTGAAATTAAGAGCCAGTTGGGGACAAGCGGGTAACCCTGCTATAAAACCCTATCAATCTTTGCTGCTGGGTCGTACAGTCAACACAGGACAAGGAGCAGGTACAGGTCTTTCCGTTGGTCTTGCACCTACGTTTCCCAATCCTAATCTTAAATGGGAAACTACTACGCAAACCAATATCGGATTGGATGCAGGAATATTAAATGAACGGTTTCGCCTGACATTTGATTATTATATTAAAACCACTTCAGACTTATTAGCCCTTGTTCAATTACCGCCGACTGCTGGTGTTGGTGCAGGTATAGGTTCGGGACCCGGGCAGATTATTGATAATGTAGGAGAGGTACAGAATAAAGGATGGGAACTATCATTAGGCAGCAATATTATTAATAAAGGTGACTTTAGTTTTTCCTTAGATATCAATCTTTCACAGAATAGGAATAAAGTAACTAAGACAAAAGATAATAAAGACATACCCACTATTGCGGGTGGTAATGATGCCTCAGGCTCCAATAGTATTATCCGTGTTGGCCAGCCACTCTCTGCTTTTTTAGGTGCGAAATACCTGGGTCTTGACAAAGATGGTCTTCCCATACATGAAAACATTAATGGTGATAAAGACGCTAACGGAAAAGACATCATCAATGCATTAGACAACCAGATTATCGGCAGCCCTTATCCTGATCTTTATTATGGTATCAACCCTACTTTCAAATACAAAAAACTTTCTTTGACCATGGCATGGGCGGGTGTAAGCGGTTCCGCTATTAACAACGCTGCCTTATTTGACTTGGCCAATCCTGTCGTTGCCAACCAATATAATAAGCTAAGAGTAGCCAATGAGCTGTATCCCAAGCCCAGCCAGGCTGCAGGCAATCTTCATTTCAGATCATCAAGATATATGGAAGATGGCTCGTTTTTCCGGCTGCGGAATATAAGACTGGATTATAGTTTTGATATGCGTAAAAAGAGTGTGATTAAAGCGCTGAATGTTTATGTCAGCGGACAAAATTTATTGACACTCACTGACTATTCCGGTTATGATCCTGAAGTAAACACATTTAGTGGTAACGACCGTCGCCAGGGTGTTGACCTGGGAGCATATCCCTCATCAAAAATTATTACAGCCGGTTTCAGTGTTACATTTTAAAAAACCTACTTAATTAAAATAAATATGAAGCAAGCTAAACTATATACAATGCTTACTCTTTTTATAGTGATGGTAAGCAATAGCAGCTGCAATAAATTGCTGGAAGAAAAGCCAAAGGCGACGATCACCCTTGGCGAGCTGGATCCGGTATTGCTGGAGCAAACTATTATCGGGGTATATGAACCTCTGACAAGAAGCCGTGGACGTTTATGGGAATCAACTGTGGGTCTTGGTTTTGAATTAATGAGTGATTATGCCGACGGAGGACCCAGCCAGGTAAACTGGAGTAATTATAATAACTTATTAAACGCTCCTAATAGTCTGGCACAACCATGGACCACATTATACGAAGCCATTGGCAGGGCTAATCTTCTTATTGCTAATCTTGATGCAAATACAACGCTTAGTGACAGCAAAAAAAATGGCGCCTATGGCGAAGCCTATTTTGTCCGGGCTATAAGTTATTTTTTCGCTGTGCGGGCATGGGGCAAAGTTCCTATGCGGCTCAAACCAATCATTTCTTCAAACGATGTGGCATTGGCTAAATCTGAGGTAAATGTTATTTATGACCAGGTAATAACGGACTTGAAATTTGCTGAAACAGCATTGCCAGCTACAGTTCCGGCATCACAAGCTGGACGTGCAACAGCAGGTGCGGCAAAAACAGCATTGGCTGAAGTGTACCTGACTAAAGGAGATTATCAGAATGCAAGGGATAAAGCAAAAGAAGTAATGGACAATAAAGCTACTTATGGTTACGACCTTGAACCTTCATTGGCCACCTTGTTTTCACCAACATCAGCAACGAATAAAGAAGATATTTTTTCATTGAAATTCGCCCAGGTTCTTGACAGGGGATCATTCTGGGCTTCTTATTGGGCCGATTCGAAAGCTAAAGCCGCAGGTTTTTCTGCAAGTGGAAATAAGTTTGGGGGCATTATGTCATGGGCGCCATTGATAAGCGGATGGGATAATAATGACCTTCGCAAAAATTTCAGCCTGTATACCAATTACTTTATCAATGGGGTGCTGACTAATGCAGAAAAAGAACCGGGCCTGTATGATATGCGCATGGGAAAATATAAAGATCCCAATGCACCGATAGATACGGGCAACGGGAATGATTTTTATTTATTAAGGTTTGCTGATGTGCTGCTCATTTTTGCAGAAGCGGAGAATAAACTGAATGGGGCAGATGCTGCTGCTTATGACGCCATCAACCAGGTAAGAAGAAGAGCATACGGCTTACCTATAGCCACCCCCAGTGCTGTTTCTGACCTTGCGGCAGGGTTATCACAAACAGAATTTGATGAGATGGTTTTTCGTGAAAGAGGTTATGAGTTTATTGGTGAAGATAAACGCTGGTTTGATATGGTACGTACCGGAAGGGTAGATCAGCAATTAAGCGCCGTTCGGGCAGCCATGCCAAACCCGGCCCGTAAACCTACACCGGCAAAATTGTTATTCGCATTACCGGATGTGGAACTGCAGAATAATCCACTGGCGAATTAAGTTGATACAGTTTTAAAAATTAAAAGCTTCAGTCTTTATGATTGAAGCTTTTTTTATGTAACCAGCAACAGTACTACTATCATCGTCTATTGCGTCGCACTCTTCAGCGTTCAGTAATTCTATTGAGCATTTTCAAAGAGTTTATGCACTATTGTGGAAAACAGCGCCATGTAAGAGTTATTCAATTTTCGTAAATTCGGTAAAACCCAATGAAAATGGATAATAAAAAATTTACAGGATGGCAAGATCGTATCAAAATTGATTTAAACGATCCTAGTGAAGTAGAATATTTTCACTCCAAGCATTCTCTCTTTTCACATCAAGAAATTAAAGATGCAATTAAGACAGCTGGCCCTTATAGGCAAAAAGTACATGATTATTTAAACGAGAGAACAAAGTTCAAAACTTTTCCAGGAGCAGGCTTGGTAGGCGGAATGACTTCTTCTTTATTTGGTTATTATATGCAGAAGAATAAAACAGAAACAAAGAAATAGCATCAGATTTAGCGTCAATGCATGTCAGCTTTGGTTTTTTTATTCATCGTTTGACAGGACGCAGGTTCTTTACTAGTTGGACACAGTTAAATAGTTTGACATAACAAGCAGGACACTATAAATGATTTTTAATTTTAGTAAAAAGAAACCGGAAGCAGAAGAACAGTTTATTATTAGGTGGGCCGACACCTTAGTATTTAACGCCAACACTAAAGGCGAATTAGATACAACTGGATTCGCTTTGGATTATCACCTTAGTACATTTGGAGCAGAAGAAGTAAAAAGGGCGAACAATAGCCCATCCAACCCTTTTCGAGATGCTGTTTTAAAATCTATAAAGCAAGACATTTCGGGAACAGTTCAATTAGATAAAATAGTTCACTCCTTACTTCGTTTTCGCACCTCTACTGAAACTCATTTACTAAAAGAAGAATACATAAACCCAATAACAACTGACGGCAAGTGGGGTTTATCAGACAAAGGAAAGGAAATGAGAGAATGGGGCGGACATGAAAAATACAAGGCACATAAAATAAGAGAAAGAAAAGCCCTAATAAGCGACCAGAATGCCAAAATATATTGGTGGAAAAGGGATTTGTTTAAATGGATTGGAGGAGGAGTTGTAGGATACGGTCTAAAATACCTGATAGACTTAATAAAGTAACAATAGAAAGACCCACAATAGCTGCGGATACCTCAAATAAAAATGACCGCCATTTTGCACTTGTTGGTGTTCTATAAAGTAACACGCCGAACGCAGAGGTTGGTGTTTCTCACCAACCGCACTTATGTAAACCTGCTACGTATCACAGGGCTTTTCCTAAATCTATAGGAAGAGGGCTTATAGTTCGGTTGCTGGTGAGAAACACCAGCAACGGCGTAAAAAAGTTCGCAAACGGGATGCTAGAGCAGATTTTATTCTCTTCAACTTAATTATTGCGTGCCCATTTTATCTACGGAAAAAGCGTAGATTACTGATTGTAATTAAATTAAAATTTATGAAATACGCTTTGTTAATTATAGTGCTAAGCATAACGCTTCTTTCATGCTCTAAAGACCCCGTTGATGATTCTTCTAAACGAGATGCACTCACCACCGGAACCTGGAAATTAACAGGAGCTACGACAGACTATAACAAAGATGGAATGTATGAAGAAGATTCCTATGCCATCTATGCCGACTGTGAAAAAGATAATTTCTACACTTTCAAGGCCGACGGCAGTGGGATCATGGATGCGGGACCTACTAAATGCTATAGTAGCGCTCCACAGACTAGCACTTTCTCCTGGAGTTTTAAGGACAATCAAACCCGACTTCAATTTGCAGGACCAGATTACGAGATCGAAGAACTAACCGCAGCCACTTTGCGGTTGAAAGGCAGGGTTTCCTACAACGTAATTTACACTATAGATGTGAAATCGACCTATACTAAGCAATAATTCAATTCTGAAGGAAATTTGATCGTTCTGTATTATATGGGCATAAATATAATACCCTGCATGTTATTAACACACCCCATGTCTCTACGAAATAATTCTTTTGTTTTTCTTCTATGATTATGTCTGCGATCCCCGTCATACAACCTGTGGCGTCTATAAAAAGAGAGATTAAAGTAGAGAATTTTTTGTTAATGATTCTTGCTGACAATTAAAACTGCTGCTAACATATAGGCTTAAACGAAACTTTGCGCCGGCAGCATCTGCGAAGTAAAAACATTTTTTGCACTTGTTGGTGTTCCGTAAAGTGACACGCCGAACGCAGAGGTCGGTGTTTTTCACCAACCGCACTGCTGTAAACCTGCTACGTATCACCAGAGCCTTTCCCTAAATCTATAGGAGGAGGGCTTATAGTTCGGTTGCTGGTGAGAAACACCAGCAACGGCGTAAAAAGTATTAATCACACAATCTAATTTGTTTTACGCTTTACTTGATTTTTAATTGGTATCTACTCAATAACAAATTTGTAACCCCTGCCATGTACGTTTATAAATTTAATGGAGTTATCGTCGCTTAATTTCTTACGTAATTTAGACACCAATACATCAACATTTCTACTGATCACAACTATACCTTCATCTTCCCAAATTTCTTTCATTAGTTTTTCCCTTTCTACGATTTGATTTATATTTTCTGCAAATATTTTTAGTGCCTTTGTTTCTTTTTCCGAAAGCGTAATACTTTTATTTTCACTTTTAAGAACATTATTATCTGTATAAAATTGAAAGTTTCCTAATTGTATGTAATCACTATTGTCGACGATTGATGCTGCCTCTTCTTTTTTCCGAAACTTGTCCTTCATATAAAAACCAAGAACACTCAAAGGAATAATCAACAGCAACAACCAAAAGAAATTAAACTTATTTTTCTTCAAAAGTTCAATTTCAATAACATAACAACCAACCTCCAGCGTACGACCCCTACAAGGTGTTAAATCGCCTGTTTGGCTATTTATTTCGAATGCAAAGACAGTTTCATTTTGTTTACAATTCCTCAAATTCACTATATAATCGTTTGCCAGGGCATTTTTTTGAAATGTTCGTTGAACTAAATTGATGAGTGTATCTGAAATAAAACCAAAGTGATTTTGAAAGGAGATCTGGTATGTACTTTCATTTAATTTCTTAACCGGCATCACCCGGGATGAAGAATCTTTAGCTGTAAGCAAAAGCTGATGTCCTAAATCACGTAATACAACTTCTAAATGCTTCCCAGGGATTTCATTCTTTTTATTAATAAATGGAACAGCAGAAATCAAAATAGCAATTATCATGATTGAAGATCCCAAAAGAATAAATGGTTTCATGAGTGCAAAATAATCTATTAAACCCCAGTTTTCGACGGTTTTACAAACGTTTTACCTATCCTTTACACTTCTTTACTATTAAAAAGCTTCAGGAGAGTTGACGCCCGATATCTTTACTTTATTGTTTCACCAATATAATTTATAGCCATGAATATTTATATCCTTGCTTTTTTGCTCCTTTTCACGGTTTCCTCATCTTCCCTTCTCCCGGATAGCCATCCAGACCCAAAAACAGAGAAGGCTGGAACTGCAAAGATCGTTTTTAAATCTACAGATGGCGGACAAACATGGCAGGACATCAGCAAAGGGCTGCCAGAAAATTTGCGGAAAGATGGTATCCGGGGAGATAGCATCTTTGCAAATGATAAAGGGCTGTTTTTACGGGTTGGAAACGGACTTTATCACAGTACACCAAATGCCACAGCTCCTTTTTGGACCAAAGAGACTTTCACTGATGAAAATAGCAGCATTGCCCCCAATAAGTCCGGGATATTTGCCAACAATTACTGGGGCGTAATGGTGAAAAAGGCAAACGGAACGAATGTATGGGTGCCGATATTCGACAATTCTTCTGAGCTACGAATACGCAGCGTTTTTGAAACTGCCGGAGGTACAATTTTCATCGGCACCGACAGAGGCCTTTTTAAAACTGATAACAGTGGAAAAAACTGGAAACATGTCTATGCCGGAGGCTGGGCAGGGCATTTGGCAGAGTCGAATGGCGTACTGGTGTCGACCAGTAAGAGAAGTATAATAAGATCGACCGATAATGGCGAAAACTGGGCGCTGGCGATCAGTGAGGACAGTGTGGTTTTCGATGTAAAACAGATCAAAGGCGGATTCGCTGCTATCACTTCCAATTCAGAGGTGAATACCGTGAATACCAGTAGGCTAAGCGCATCCTATGACGGCGGTAAAACCTGGCAGCCCATTGATGTCGGC
>CAMLEX010000089.1 GCA_946479055.1 uncultured Bacteroidota bacterium
GATCATCGCTAATTCTGCTATGCGTGCTTCTATTCATGAAGATCTAATGAATGCGTTAAAAAAAGATTTAACCGCAGAACAAGTGGAAGCCATATTAGATAAATACACTATCGGAAAGGTGGCTTTTACGTTGAATGGTTACAAAGCTATTGTCCCGGATCTGACAAAAGAAGAAGAAGCAAAAATTGTGGAATACCTCAAAGAGGCAAGGGAGCAGGCGATTGATTATAAGAGTATGAAACAGGTATCTGCTATATTTGAAATCTATAAAACCAAATGCGAACAATACCTGAATAATAATGGACGAAACTGGCGACAGTTATTCAAAGCTTATGTAGATAAAGTGAAAGCGCAGAAAGAGGCCGAAAAACAAAAACAAAAACCGAATTGATCATTATCATGAAAAAAAGTATTTTAATCAGCCTGCTATTTATAGCAGTTAGTACTGGATTAATGCAAACACATGCCCAGGATAATAAGTGGGAAAAAGGCATTCTTGTTGACGAGTTTATTTACACGGAAGCGTCGTTTCCATCAGCACATGCTTCTACTATTGCTGAAACACCTGAAGGTCTCATTGCTGCGTGGTTTGGGGGCACAAGAGAAGGCCATAATGATGTATGCATCTGGACAAGTAACCTGGTAAATAATAAATGGACAGCACCGGTTAAAGTAGCGGAAGGAATTATTAACGACACTACACGTTATGCCTGTTATAATCCTGTTTTATTCCAGGTTCCCGGCGGTGAGTTATTATTGTTTTATAAAATAGGCCCCAATGTAGCAGGATGGACAGGCTGGATGATGCGTTCAAAAGACAACGGTAAAACATGGAGTGCACGGGAAAAATTGCCTGATGGATTTTTAGGACCCATAAAAAATAAACCTCTTCTGATCGATGGAACTTTAATTTGTCCATCCAGTACGGAGAAAGATGGATGGAAAGTACATTTTGAATACAGCAATGATCTGGGTAAGACATGGACAAAATCGGCCGACATCAACGAGGGTAAAATAACCAGCGCTATTCAACCTTCTATTTTGACTTATAAAGATGGCAGCATGCAGGTGCTTTGCCGCAGTAAGAACAGAACGATCAATGAAAGCTGGAGTAAAGATGGCGGAAAAACATGGAGCGCAATGAAGGCCTCATCATTACCTAATAATAATTCGGGAACCGATGCGGTGACATTGAAAGATGGAAGACAATTGCTTGTTTATAATCACGTCAAACCTCATGATACGTTGAAAAATGGCAAAGGTGCCAGAACGCCTTTGAATGTAGCTGTGTCAAAAGATGGAAAGAACTGGATGGCTGCATTGATATTGGAAGATTCACCCATCAGTCAATATTCTTATCCATCAGTTATACAATCCAAAGATGGAATGGTGCATATTGTTTATACCTGGAGAAGAGAAAGAATAAAATACGTGAAAATCGATCCGTCGAAATTGAGATTGAAACCAATTGTGAAGGAGCAGTGGCCGGGGTTTGTTACTAAGGTGACGAAGCCATCGGATGATTAGTGAAGAGAAAGAGGGATGAGGCAGTACAGCCGGCCTACAAAAAACATTTTAAAAAACGATGACCAGCCTGCCATTACTCGATATGACTATAATCGTTCTCTACCTCGTTGCGATGGTAGTGATTGGTTTTTATTTTTCACGACGCAATAAAAACACAGAACAATTTACCCGGGCATCCGGTAAGATACCCGGATGGGCCATCGGTCTTTCTATTTATGCAACCTTCTTAAGCAGCAATACTTTTTTAGGTGTGCCGGGTAAAGCATTTGGCAGTAACTGGAATGCTTTTGTATTCAGCATCTCCATGCCGCTGGCTGCATGGGTAGCCTCAAAATATTTTGTTCCATTTTACAGAAGTACAGGAGAAATATCAGCCTATACGCATTTGGAAAAACGATTCGGTTCATGGGCAAGGACCTATGCGGTGATTTGTTTCTTACTCACACAGTTTGCAAGAATGGGGTCTATCTTTTTTGGTATGGCGTTGAGCTTACAGGCCCTGACAGGTTTTTCTATGGCGTCGATCATGATCGTTATGGGTATCTGCATTATTATATATACCGTGTTAGGTGGAATGGAAGCTGTGATATGGACGGAAGTAGTGCAGGGCATTATCAAAACACTGGGTGCTATCTTAATATTATTTCTTGTGGTAAAAGAAATTCCCGGTGGATTTTCACAGGTACTCGATATTGCCACTGCTGACAATAAAATAAGTCTTGGTTCTCTTTCTCCCAACCTGACTGAATCTACATTTTGGGTGATCTTGTTTTATGGGTTCTTTATTAACCTGAATAATTTTGGAATGGATCAAAACTATATACAACGATATCATACGGCAAGGTCTGCAAAGCAGGCAAGTAAGTCAGTATGGTTGTGTGTGGCTATGTATGTGCCGGCTTCCTTATTGTTTTTTATTATCGGCGCTGCTCTGTATGCATTTTACCAGGTGCATCCTGAAATGATTGAACCGGTCAAATTGCAGGCAGCTTCTGAAAGACTGGGTAATGCCGCCACGCCACAGCAAATAATGAGTATGGCTGCTTCTTTCAAACCTGCTGACTATGGTGATAAAGTATTACCGCATTTTATGATTACAAATGTGCCAACAGGGTTAGTAGGATTAATAGTATCCGCTATTTTATCAGCAGCGATGAGCACGATCAGTTCGAATATGAATTCATCCGCTACCGTTTTCACCATGGATATTTATAAAAGACACTTTAGACCGGCGATCACGGATAAACAGCAATTATTCATATTGCATATCGCGACAGTAATTTTTGGATTGATCGGTTTATGTACCGGCCTCGCTATGATTGGTTCAAAAAGTTTACTGGATATCTGGTGGGAACTATCCGGCATATTCGCGGGAGGTATGCTTGGTTTGTTTTTATTAGGTTTGATAAGCAGGCGTACTAAAAATGCAGAAGCGGTTACAGCGCCCATCATCGGAATTATAGTTATCTTATGGATGACTTTTTCTGGCAGAATCTCCGGTGAATATGAATTTTTAAAAAGCCCGTTGCATAAGAATATGATCATTGTCGTAGGAACATTGACGATCTTTTTGGCGGGACTTTTGTTGACTTATACTAAAAGAAAATTCAAAGAAGTACCTGCAACCAATGCTTAGTAAAAATTTACTGTAATATGATAAGAGTTTATAAAACAGATAAGGCCATAGTGATTGAGAAGGATAATAATTGTTTTATTTCCAATGAAACAAACTGGGATTTGTTCGTCAACAGGGATGGATTGTACCAGGAGATACAAAAAGAGTTAAAAAAGTTGAACCCTGCTGGTGACAGCAATTGGTTGAAGCAACAGAAGTTTGGAGCTCCGATCGGTACACAGGAAGTATGGGCTGCCGGTGTTACTTATTTGCGAAGCAAAATTGCAAGAATGGAAGAAAGCGAAGAAAGCGGTGGCGCCACTTTTTATGATAAAGTATATGACGCCGAAAGACCTGAACTTTTTTTTAAATCAACAGCATACAAAGTGGTATCAACTAATGGGATGGTTCGGATACGGAAGGATAGCAGCTGGAATGTACCGGAACCGGAACTTACTTTGGTAGTAACATCTTCCGGTAAAATAGTAGGATATTCCATTGGTAATGATATGAGTAGTCGTAGTATTGAGGGCGAAAATCCCCTCTACCTGCCTCAGGCTAAAATGTATGATGGGAGTGCATCGATCGGGCCCTGTGTGCTGGTAATGGAAGAGTTGATATCTCCGGGTACAGTTATTGCCATCAATATTGATCGTGATGGTAAAACTGTTTTCGAAGGAAGCACAACCATAGACAGGATGAAACGAAAACATGAAGAGCTGGTAGAGTTTTTATTCAGGGAGTATAGTCATCCTGCTGGTTGTTATCTTATGACTGGTACCTGTGTTGTTCCCGAAAATGATTTTACATTGGATACCGGCGATGTGATTAGAATCAGGATTGATAATATTGGTGAGCTTGTTAACATAGTTGCGTAAAGTAAATTATTCATTATAAAGTTTAAAAAAGGGTCGTATGAAATCCGATGAGAAAAAGTTTGTTCCCGTAATGATCACACCTTTCAACCTCAAAGCAAAGGTTGACCTGGATGTGGTGAACAATCTTGTTGATTTTTATTTAGGGGCAGGTGTCAAAGGACTTTTTGCCAATTGTTTAAGCAGCGAAATGTTCAGTATCACTGAAGATGAAAGACTGGAACTGACCCAGCATATTGTAAAATATGTAAATGGCCGTGTGCCTGTAGTAGCCACTGGGTCGTTTGGATTGACGATTGAAGACAAAGCGGGGTTTGCTAAGAAAATATATGATACGGGCATTGATGCAGTTATATTGATCACGGGCCATTATGCAAAAATTGAAGAGACAGACGATATACTGCTTCGAAATTTTGAAAAAATGTTTAAGCTCACGGGTGACATTCCTTTGGGCATGTATGAATGCCCGGCGCCTTACAAAAGGATCGTTGGTCCTGATGTATTCAGAACATTACTTTCTGCCAATCGAATGGTGTATCATAAGGACACTTCAATTGATCTGCAAAAAGTGAAAGCAAAACTGGATGTGTTGAATGAAACAAATAATAAACTTGAATTTTATGATGCACATTCACCGAATGCTATGCATTCGGTGCAGATGGGAGCTAAAGGAATGTCGTCTATATCCGGAAATTTTTATCCGGAAATCTTAGTATGGATGGTGAACAATGCAAATAATCCCGAAAAGCAGGAAGAGGTAAAATGGTTACAGTCGGAGATCAGCCGTGTAGATCCGCTGATACATATTGCTTACCCGATGAGTGCAAAATATTTTTTACAAAAAAGGGGGTTGCCCGTTCGCACCATAAGCAGGGCAACAGCTTTGCAGCTGACACCGGAGCAAATGAAAACCCTGGATGAAATTCACGATAGTTTTGTTAGCTGGTGTGAACGCCTGGATATAAAACCAGTAGATATTAAGAGCCTGTTGTCACCTGTATATCGTTAGGTCAGGCTATTTTAAACTTAAATCATATGTTGAAATATATTGTTTGCCTTTTTACTTTTTTTATAGTTGCCGTATCAGTGGCACAACAAAATACTGACAACTTTTACAGAAAATCGTTGAAGGAAGTATTGTCGGATATTGAAAAGAAATATGATGTAAAGATTAAGTATGCAGACAGTATGGTAGTTGATAGGTGGGTTAATTATGCGGAATGGCGTTTTCGCAATGATGCAGAAGCTACAATGGACAATGTATTGAAGCCGCTTGATATGAAAGTGAAGAAAGAAAAGGATAAAGTGTATAAGCTGAGTTATTACGAATATTATCGATGGCCGGTAGAAGAAGGATGGGCTGAACTGGATCGTATCGCTTCTCAATATAATAACATAGCCGAATGGGAAAAGCGGAAACAGGAATTAAAACCTTGCCTGTTGGAAGCATTACAATTATCCCATTTACCTGCTACTCCTGGTAGCAAACCCATCATAGCAAAAGCGAGAAAGTATGATGGATATTCAGTAGAGAATATCGCCCTGGAAATATTGCCGGGTTTATGGATCAATGGTTCTTTATACAAACCGGCAAAGTATAGAGGAAAGACACCGGTGATATTGAATCCAGATGGACATTGGGAAAAACAACGCTACCGGCCCGATTGCCAGTATCGTTGCGCTGCTTTGGCAAAAATGGGCGCAATGGCTTTCAGTTATGATCTGTTTGCCTGGGGAGAATCATTATTGCAATTTAAATCAGCAGATCATCGCAGAAGTTTAGCTATGACGATACAGGCGTTGGGTGGTATCCGGATATTGGATTATTTATTATCATTAAAAGATGCTGATACAAGCCGTGTTGCTATTACCGGTGGTTCCGGTGGTGGTAGTCATACCGTGTTGATGACGGCTATTGATGATCGCATCAAAGTATCTGCGCCTGTTGTTTCATTATCTTCTTACTTCTATGGCGGCTGCCCTTGTGAAAGTGGTATGGATATTCATAGTTGCGGTGGCAGAACAGATAATGTGGAGATAGCTGCTATGGCGGCTCCACGTCCGCAATTGATCGTTAGTGATGGTGGCGACTGGACGGATAAAATGCCGGAACATGATTTTCCTTATTTGCAGAAAATGTACAGTTGGTATGATAAAAAAGAAAATGTAGTCAATGTGCATTTGCCGGATGAGAAACATGATTTTGGTATCAATAAGCGAAAAGCTGTTTATCAATTCATGGCAAAACAGTTAGGATTGAATTGGAAAGCCATCCAGGATGCAGAAGGCAATATTGATGAATCAGCAATCACTATTGAAAAAGAAGAAGCAATGTATGTGTTTGGCGATAAAGGCGAATTATTGCCATCACACGCCATAAAAGGTTTTGAAAATTTGGAGAAAGTATTTGCGGAAGAAATACAGGAAGCCCGCCCGGACAACCCGGTCGGACGGGCAAAAATCAATCAACGATATAAGATAGGGCTGATTGACCTGATGTTACTAAAAAGACAAAAGCTTGGAGCTATTACTTTAACAGGTCAGTTAAAGGCAGACGGAGTAGAAGTGGATATGGGAGGATTAGGCACCCGTCCCACTTTTGACAATCAATTGCTGAATGATTCGGTCAGGAATAAATTTTTGCAAACAGCCAAAGAAAGTAATGTCGAAATATTTTCTTTGGCTATGACAGGGTATTATGCACAATCATTTTGCGGAAGGGAAGAGTATAAACGAAGTGTTGAAGATTGTATTAAAACCATGAAGCTGATGAATGTAAAAACAGCTTTCCTGCCATTGGGTATACAGTGCGATCTGAAAAAAAATCCTTCAGTAAGAGATTCCGTAGTGGCAAGATTAAAAATAGCAGGGGAGATGGCCGAAAACGCAGGTGTTGTTATTGGTATTGAAACAGCGTTAAGCGCAAAAGAAGAAGTGAAGTTGTTAAAAGAGATTGGATCGCCTGCTATCAAAATTTATTTCAATTTCTCCAATCCGTTAAAAGAAGGAAGAGATTTAATTGATGAGTTAAAAATTTTGGGGAAAGACCGCATCTGCATGATACATGCTACCAATAAAGACAGTGTGTGGCTGGAAAACGATTCGCAGATAGATATGTATAAAGTAAAAAAGGCATTGGATGAAATGGGATGGAGCGGCTGGTTGGTCATTGAACGCAGTCGCGATGCTAAAAAACCTTCAGATACAAAATATAATTACGGAGCTAATACAGCCTATTTGAAAAAAATATTTCAGAAATAGTGGGTAGGTCCGGAATGAATCTCTTACTTAAAGTATTATTCTTCCCGTCTTCCTGACTTTCTTCGGTCTTCCTCACGAATAGTAATATTTGCCATCATTATAGCGAATAGTTGCATTTTTCAATGTTGACACTGGGGGTACATTTATCAATAATTGCCCCTGGTTAAGAATAACCAGCGTTAACAGTTGAAAAAAATGAAACGATTGCCGATATGCCTTTTTGTTTTTTTTATATTGGTTGCTCTCACCGGGCATGCTGTTGATATCTATGTAGCTCCAAACGGATCGGATACCAATCCTGGAACAAAAAATAGCCCTTTAGCTACGTTAACAAACGCCTTGCGAAAAGCAAGAGAATTACGGCGTTCAAATGATCCATCTGTTGCCAACGGCATTCATATCATTCTTCTCGGGGGAACATACAATATATATGAGCCAATATTTATCCGTCCTGAAGATGCGGGGACACCAGCAAGCCCGACTTTTATTGAAGCGGCACCCGGCGAACAACCCATATTAAGTGGTGGCGTAATTATTAAAGGATGGAAAAAATTAGCCACACCCGTCAGTGGCTTACCCGCAAATGCAAAAGGAAAGCTATGGGCGGCTGATGTACCAATGATTGCTGGAAAATTATTTGAATTCCGGCAATTATGGATCAATGATAAAAAAGCTGTTCGTGCAAAAGACATGAATGGAGAAACTATGAACAGGATATTAAGCTGGGATAAAAATGACGAGACCTGCTGGATACCTGCTCCTAAATCCCCTGTAAAGAATGTTGAAGGATTGGAAATGTATATTCATCAATGGTGGGCTATTGCCATTTTACGGATAAAAAAAATGGAAGTGCAGGGTGATAGCGCCAAACTTTTTTTTCATCAGCCTGAAAGTAAAATACAAAGCGAACATCCCTGGCCCGCACCATGGATATCAAAAGAAACAGGTAATTCTGCTTTTTATCTCGCAAATGCTATGCAATTCCTGGATGAGCCCGGTGAATGGTATTTGGATATTAACAATCGTAAATTATATTATTGGCCACGCCACGACGAAGATTTAATAAAGGCATCAATAGCGGCTCCTTATTCAGAAACGTTGATAAGAATACAAGGAACAATTGATCACCCTGTATCCCATATTTTTTTCAAAGGGATTTCATTTCAACATACAGGTTGGTTGCGGCCTTCGCATTACGGCCATGTTCCGCACCAGGCTGGATTGTATATGCTTGATGCGTATAAATTAAAACCTGCAGGTACAGCAGATAAGCAAACATTAGACAACCAGGCATGGATTGGAAGACCTGCAGCTGCAGTAGAAGTTTCTTTTGCTGATAAAACCGGTTTTGAGAATTGCCGTTTCGAACATCTTGCATCAACTGGCCTGGATTACAACAAAGGAGTACAGGATAATGTTGTTAAGGGAAATTTATTCAAAGATATTGGTGGTACAGCTATTCTTGCTGGCGTGTATTCGGATGAAGCAACGGAAATTCATTTGCCTTATAATCCCAAAGACGAAAGAGAAGTTTGTGATCAGCTATTGATCACTAATAACCTTATCACCGATGTTACGAACGAGGACTGGAGCTGTGTGGGTATTGGATTGGGGTATACAAGAAATTCAACAGTAGAACATAACGAAATAGAAAATGTATCCTACACGGGTATCAGCATGGGCTGGGGCTGGAGCCCAACAGCGACTGCGATGAAGAATAACAAGATCATTGCTAACAAAATTCACCATTTTGGAAAACAAAATTATGATTGTGCAGGAATTTATACATTAAGTTCCCAACCCGGCTCTGTTGTCAGTAAAAATTATATTGACAGTATTTACAAAGCTCCGTACGCTCATCTTCCTTCTCATTGGTTTTATATTTATGCTGATGAAGGTTCATCTTATTTTACGGTAAAGGATAACTGGACTCCTTCCCCAAAATTTTTACAGAATGCTAACGGCCCCGGTAATGAATGGAATAATAATGGGCCGCAAATAGCTGAAAGCATTAAGCAAAATGCGGGACTGCAGCCGGCCTTTCAATTTCTTGCAAGTGAAAAAACTGCAACGCAACTTAATCTTCCTATCAATGAAGAACATAACGAGGTGATTGAATTGGCGGTAAAAGAAGGTAAAACACTTGATCTGAAAAAGTTAAAGAATATCCTGCAACAAAATAAGATAGACAGTTCTGCCATCTATCATTGGAAAAATCATTATGTGATTTTTGATAAGGTGCAGGATATAGCTGTAATGCAGGGAAGGCTGCGAAATAATTTTCCAGAAGCGGAAGTAAAAGTATATCACGATCTGTTTTATGAATATGATAAACAAAAGCATTGTAAGGATAAAGTTGTTACCAAAGAATGGGATCATATTATTTTGACTGCTAACCTGGTTGTTGACAAAAAGCTACAACAAGAATATCTGGATTATCATGCTACGCAATTTGAAAAATGGCCGGAGATAGCCGGAGGATTTTGTAATGCCGGTATTCAACAATTGTTACTATACAGAAACGGGAAGCAACTGGTGTTGGTCATCAGTATACCGAAAGGAGAGAGCCTGGATAAACTCAATCCAAAAACTACAGCAAACAATCCACGAATGGATGAATGGAATAAACGAATGAAAAAATACCAGCGAGGAATTGAAGGAACGGAAAAAGGTGAAGTGTGGATGCTCTTAAGAAATATAGCACAATAGGCAATAGCAAAACAAAAATGGATTTTAAATATACCTTCAATGATGAGTAAAAATAGGTTTGTTCCCTGCTTCAGTTTATCATGGCATCGCCTGTTGCCTGTCCGAATGGCTCAGCCGGGCGGACGTCGCACTCTTGTACGTTCTGTTCGTTATTCATCAACCCACCCCTGCCCTTCCTTGCTTCGCTTTGCTCGCAATGACGAGGAGGGGATGCAAACGCACAGCCCTCGCTTATCAAAGACTTTGCTATTTCTATTACAATTCCTTCATTGCAAAGTTTCGGCAATAAAAAAGACTTTTAGACTTTCAGGGTCTGTGCATCGGCAAGCACCCCTTAAGGGGTTTGGAGGTTTTAAGGTGGTTGGGAGGAGGTTCTTTGGATTGCTTTGCATCTTTGCGTCTTTGCGTGAAATATCCTTTGCGCAGCAAGCTACCTGGATCTGGTATCCCGGCGATTATGAAATATGGCTAAGCAATCAAATGCAAAACCGGAGAACAGACAGGGGTACATTCTTCCCGGTATTCTGGAAAGTAGACAATCATTATCCGTTGATGGATTTTCATAAAACGTTTGAATTAACAGAAGCGGAGGAAGTTTCTATTTATGCGGAAGGACAATACAATGTAAAATTGGACGGTAAACCATTGGAAGGAACGCCCAATAAAATAATAATTCCGGCAGGAAAACATAAAATAAACGTGAAAGTATTTTGTCAGCAGGCGGTTCCTACTATTTATATAAAAGGTAAAACAATCGTAAGCGATGGAAGTTGGCTGACAACCTTTGAAGATAAAGAATGGATTGATGAAACCGGTAAAACATCGGATATATCAGCTACTCAATGGCTCAAAGCAGGTTACTGGAATTTCAACGATCCTTCAGTACTGCCATCTGCATTCAAACTCCCGGTAACACCGCAACAATCCGTTTCAGTAACAAAAAACGCCAATACACAGTTAGTAGATTTTGGTAAAGAAACATTTGGGTTTATCAAACTACATGGAATAAAAGGCAAAGGAGATATTGCCATTTACTATGGTGAAAGTAAAGAAGAAGCCTTAAATAATGACGGAGCCGTTACATTGGACAGGTTAAGTATTGATAATGCCAATGCAAAGGATTCTGTAATGGAATTGTCAAAAGCATTTCGTTATGTGAATGTTGTTAAAGATGGTAATATACATATTGACTCTGTATCGATGTTATACGAATATGCTGATCTTAAAGACAAAGGAAGCTTCACCTGCAGTGATGAGGAGATCAACCAAATTTATGAAGTGGCTAAATATACACTGCATTTAAGCACAAGAGAATTTTTTATTGACGGTATCAAACGTGATCGTTGGGTTTGGAGTGGTGATGCTTATCAAAGTTACCTGATGAACTATTACCTGATGAA
>CAMLEX010000090.1 GCA_946479055.1 uncultured Bacteroidota bacterium
CCTGGACCTGTTGCCATTTCGTGCCAGTAAAGGCAATGCAGTTCGTTACCTGAGTTATAAATGGAAAGTACCCCTGGAGCATTTTATTACTGCAGGCAACAGCGGCAATGATAAAGATATGCTTACCGGGAAAGCAAAAGGAATAGTGGTAGCTAATTATAGTCCTGAACTGGAAGAATTAAGAAAAAATAAATTTATCTATTTCACTAAATATCCTCTTGCAAAAGGAGTGTTGGAAGGCATTAATTTTCATCTTTCATAAAAGGATGAGCAAAAACACAAATTCCTTGGATTATATCAGACAAGGTATCAATAAAGACTTGTCGTTTTATGAATTGACTATTTTTTTATAGTGCGCATTCACCTTTTTCGATCACTGAATAAATTATATCAGGTAATCTATGCTTGTTGCAATTGATCATGCATTACTTCAGCGTAAAAGGTAACGACAGAAAATTATCAATTTTATTTTTCCAGGTCAAGTAACCATTTCTTTCTGAATAGGCCACCTCCACAACCAGTCAGGTTTCCATCTTCACCAATTATTCTTATGGCATGGAATAATGATTGAAGTCCATACTGTACTGGGACCGGGTTTGCGTTTAAATCTCTTTTAATTCTTCAGGAAAAACTTTGCGGACTCTTTGCGGTAAAAAAAAATTTAACCGCAAAGAGGCAAAAGAAAAATACGCAAAGGAAAAAACAAAGAAAAAAAAAGAAATGTTTTTATCAAATTGTATCCAACAAAAAGCAGCCGGATTTTTTAAAAAAAATTAGAAAATATTTTTGCATGTTGATTTTTATTTCAACTTTTATAATGAATAAACATCCATTAGTGTATACCCCTATTTCTTACAATAATCATCGGAACTACATAACTTACAACCTTATACTCTACAGGCTATTCCAATAAATATTTAAAATTTCTTTCGACTTAACCTTTAAACCTGACTACCATGAAAAGCGGCAACCATCTTGTTGCTAATTCAGAAAGAGTGAACTCCTTTAGAATCTTATTGAACAAAATGGAACAATGGGCAAAGTATTTTGCTTACATCGTTATTATTATAGCCACTATTGCATTGATTGGCTGGCAGATCACGATTAACTTTCTGAAGCGACCGATACCAGTATTTTTTGCAATGAACCCGGCTACAGCCATTGCATTTATTTTTTCCGGCGTTTCTTTTTTACTCCTTGCTACAAAACCTCCTGTACCAAAAAAAATATTGTGGGGTAGAGTATTGGCCTGTATTATCATATTAACAGGTTTGTTGCGGATAATTTCAAGGGTTTCAGAATTGAATATTTCGATTGATACCATTTTTTTTAATACCCCGATACCGGAAGGGTTCAATGGGAACATGTCAAATAAGATGGCCCCAACTACTGCCTTTAATTTTATTCTTTCGGGAATTGCTTTGCTATTGCTGAACGTTGAAACCAGGAAGAAAAAAATTCCAGCCCAACTCATTGCTCTTATTATCTCTTTTATGGCATTGCTATCCATAATTGGTTATCTATACCGCGTTAATACATTTTTCGGAACACTCAGTTATATACCCATGGCGATCCTTACCGCTATCAATTTTCTTTTCCTTTCACTTGCCATTTTTTTTGTCAATCCGGGCAAAGGCCTCATGGGAGAATTAACAAGTCCTTTTACCGGAAGTTTTATTGCCCGCTTCCTTGTCCCTGCAGCTATTATTATTCCCGTCCTGCTTGGCTTTTTGCGCCTACGGGCAGCATGGTCGGGAATTGTTTCACTTGAATCGGGAGCAGCATTGCTTGTATTAGCCATTATAATCATTTTTCTTGCCCTTACCTGGTTTATTGTTGTTTCATTAAATAAAAGAGATTGTCTGAAACAGGAAGCCGATCAGGCATTGCGGGAAAGTGAAGAACAGGTACAGACCATATTTAATGGGGCTCCTGATGCTGTCATTGTTATGGATGAAGAAGGAAAAATTATTCAATGGAATCCTAAGGCAGAAAGTATTTTAGGGTGGACAAGAGATGAAGTAGTTGGTAAACTTCTCAGCGAAACCATTATTCCTGATCGCTTCCGCGAAGCGCATCGAAAAGGAATAAAGCATTTTTTAAGAACAGGTGAAGCCCCTTTATTTGGAAAAATTGTTGAGATCTCTGCTCTTACCAAAAGCGGAAATGAACTGGATGTTGCTCTCAATATTACCGCATCTTCAAGGATCAATAACCGGTATCTCTTCATCGGCTTTCTCAGGGATCTGACAGGACAGAAAAAAGCTGAAGAGAAATTTAAAGCGCTTCTTGATTCAGCACCAGATGCCATGATCATTGCAAATGAAAAAGGAGAGATAGTATTGATCAACAAGCAAACAGAAATTCTATTTGGTTATGGCCGCGGTGAACTTATAGGAAAACCCGTTGAAATATTGATCCCGGATAATTTTCGCAGCCGACACAAAGGGCACCGGGATCAATATTTCTCCAATCCAAAAGTTAGAGCCATGGGCGCCGGGCTGGAATTGTTTGCGATGCGCAGGGATGGAACAAAATTCCCGGTTGAGATCAGTCTCTCTCCACTACAAACAGAAGAAGGATTGCTGGTTTCCGCATCTGTCCGCGATATCACAGACAGAAAAAAAGCAGAAGAGAAATTTCGTTCGCTACTGAATGCCGCACCGGATGCCACGGTAATTGTAAATGAAAAAGGAATAATACAAATGATCAACCTGCAAACGGAGAATCTATTTGGTTATTCCCGCGATGAAATGATCGGCCAACCTGTAGAAATATTGATACCTGAAGAACTCCGCACTAAGCATGTACATTACCGGGGAAATTTCTTTATTGCACCCAAGATTAGAAACATGGGAGCAGGTATTGAACTGCATGCCGTTAAAAAAAATGGTTCAAGATTTCCGGTTGAGATCAGCCTCTCCCCTTTACAAACAGAAGAAGGATTACTGGTTTCCGCATCTGTCCGCGATATTACAGACAGGAAAAAAGCCGAAGAAAAATTCCGATCGCTCCTTGATGCAGCGCCGGACGCTACTGTAATCGTGAACGAAAAAGGAGAGATACAAATGATCAACCAACAGACTGAAAATCTTTTTGGTTATTCACGTAATGAAATGATCGGGCAGCCTGTGGAAATATTAATACCCAAGGATCTCCACAATAAACATGTGGAGCACAGAGGAGATTTTTTCAGAACGCCAAAAGTAAGAACCATGGGAGCCGGTATCGAATTAAATGCGGTAAAGAAAAACGGAACGAGATTCCCGGTAGAGATCAGCTTGTCGCCCATCCAAACTGAAGAAGGCATGTTGGTCTCCGCATCTGTTCGTGATATTTCTATAAGAAAGGGGTTGGAAAATGAATTAAAAAAAACTAATGCAGAACTGGAGGCTTTTACTTACTCGGTTTCACATGATCTGAGAGCTCCATTACGGGGTATTATTGGTTTTACGGCCATACTGGAAGAAGACTATAGTAGTAAACTGGACGATGAAGCAAGGCGTATCACCACTATTATCAAAAACAACACGTTGAAGATGGGCCACCTGATTGATGCACTGCTTGCTTTTTCCCGGATGGGCAAACAGGAAATAATGAAAACACAGATCAATACACAATCAATGGTCAATGAAATAGTAAATGAGTTGGCACAACAAAATAATGGGCATGCTGCTATTGAATGGAACATTCATGCTTTACCACCCGTTAATGCAGATATAAATACGATCCGCCAGGTTTGGATCAACCTTATTTCCAATGCCATGAAATATTCCGGCAACAAACAACAATCCAATATTGAAATAAATTCCGAATCCAGGAATGGGCAAATAGTTTTTTCAGTAAAAGACAATGGAGTTGGATTTGATCAGCAATATAGTCATAAGCTTTTCAAAGTATTTCAACGATTGCACGGCCCTGAAGAATTTGAGGGCACCGGTGTTGGATTAGCATTGGTAGAAAAAATTGTATCCAGGCATGGAGGCAAAGTATGGGCAAAAGGTGAAATAGATAAAGGAGCCTGTTTCTATTTTTCATTGCCCAATTAAAAGGCGAACAACAATAATTAAAAAAGACCTGGAATAAACTATTCTTATTATGGACCCAAATTCAGTAGAAATATTACTTGTAGAGGACAATATCACCGATGCGGAGCTAACCATCCGTGAATTAAAAAAACATAATATGGCCAATAACCTGATTCATCTGAAGGATGGAGAAGAAGCTCTTGATTTTATTTTTGCCACCGGCAAATATGCAAATACCAGGGAGGTCCAATATACACCCAAGGTGGTACTGCTCGATATACAAATGCCTAAAGTGAATGGAATTGAAGTACTGGAAAAAATAAAAACTGACCCCAAAACCAGGTCAGTTCCCGTGGTTATTCTTACTTCATCCAAAGAAAACCCCGATATACAAAGATGTTATGACCTTGGCGCTAATAGTTATATCGTGAAACCTGTAAATTTTGACGGCTTTGCACAAGCGATAAAGAACCTTGGTTTTTATTGGCTATTACTTAATCAAGCGCCTGCATCATAAAAGTATGGAGCGACCATTGAAAATATTATTACTGGAAGACTCCAGCACTGACGCTGAAATTATAAAGCGATTGCTGCTGAAGGAAAAACTGCATTGTGAATTACGTCTTGTGATGGATAAAAAGGAATTTATAAAGGCACTTGCAGAATTTTCTCCGGAGGTAATTCTTTCTGACAACTCGATGCCACAATTTAGTGCCGCCGAAGCTTTAAAAATAACCCGCCAGAAATTCCTGCATGTCCCTTTTATCCTGGTAACCGGTACGGTATCTGAAGAATATGCGGCAAACATCATTAAGGAAGGCGCTGATGATTATATTCTGAAAGACAGGCTGACCAGGTTGCCTGCTGCCATAGCAGCAGCCCGGGCACAGCGCAGAGCTTTGAAAGAAATAACGGATTATAAATATGCATTGGATCAATCGGCTATTGTCGCCATCACCGATCAGAAAGGGATAATAATATATGCTAATCAGAACTTTTGTAGTATCTCTAAATATTCTGCTGAAGAATTGATTGGCAAGGATCATCGGATTATCAATTCCGGTTACCACCCTGCCTCCTATATCCAAAACTTATGGGTTACTATCGCAAATGGGAAAATATGGCGGGGAGAATTCCGTAACAAAGCCAAGGATGGAAGTTTTTATTGGGTTGACACTACCATTGTTCCTTTTCTTAACGAGAATGACAAGCCTTACCAGTATCTATCAATCCGGACGGATATTACTGAAAAGAAAAAGGCGGAAGATGAATTAAAGAAAAGCAACGAACGGTTTCAGTATGCTACCAGTGCAACTTCCGACATTATCTGGGAACTTAATTTTGAAACCAAACAATACCTGGTGCATGAGGGTAAAGAAAAACTTTTTGGATTCAGCAAAACATTGAATTGGCAATTGGGAATAGATGGAAAAAATATTATTGACGAAGACAGACGCAGGGTAAGAAAAAGTTTCCGGGAAGCTAAACTAGATCCAACCCGCGAATTGTGGGAAGATGAATACAGTGTTTATTCAACAGAAAAAACTATACTGCATATAATTAATCACGCCATCTTTATAAGAGATGAAAAAGGAAAAGCCATCAGGGTCATTGGTGCTATTACAGATCTCACTGAAAAAAAGAAACTGGAAATGGAACTATTTGAGCAACAAAGAAGTGAGCAGTTAAAAATCATCGCCACGGCAATAGATGCACAGGAAAAGGAAAGAAATTTGATCGGCCAGGAATTGCATGATAACGTAAACCAGATACTGGTAGGAACAAAATTGTTTTTATCAACGGTAAATGATGAATCAAAGAAAAACCAGGCCCTGATCATTTCCTGTATGGAAAACATTCAAAAAGCTATTGATGAAAACAGGAAAATTGCCCATGCGCTGGTTACTCCCGACTTTGAAACGAAGATTCTGGCAGAACAAATAGCAGAGCTTTCCGAAGATATGCTCAAAGTAGCAGGTATGGATGTTACTATTGATGATACTCATTTTGATGAAACCCTGTTGGAAGAACAACAGAAGCTGGTCGCTTATCGCATTGTACAGGAGCAATGCACCAATATTATCAAGTATGCCAAAGCCCGTTTAGTAAACATCTCTCTTAGTACCACCAATGATCTTTTCAAAATGATCATTGCAGACAATGGTATAGGCATGGAAGCAAGTCAAAAAACAAAAGGCATTGGCCTAAAAAATATAAAAGGTCGTCTAAGTATCTTCAAGGGAATAGCTACTATCACCACTTCTCCGGGCAAGGGCTTTGCATTGGAAATAATGATGCCTTTGAAAAAACAGTAGCATTTATTCTTCCCTGGCAATAGCTTCAGCTATTAAATTTTCATTTCCTGCTAACCAATCTGGAAGTCTGGTATCGTCGATTTTCCATGTTCCCTCCTCCTTCACCATTTTAAAAAAATAACGGTTGCCGCGTTCATCATTGGTATCGACATCATATCGCAAATCTGCCCTTTTACGAAAGTTAAATTCACGTAACCTTCCATTGATCTTAATAAGCGAAGTAAAAGCTATATTTCTGGGTAAGGCCATTAGTATTGAATTAAAATAAAATGAATCAGGATACAAAGCTAAGGATGGTTAGCGTATTCCCATGATCAGCCGGAAATATTCTAGACATAGTTCGTAGTTGTTTGTTTAAATAAGTATTTTTTTGCACGTATCAGTTAGATACAAAAGATTGAAACCCCGTCAAGTGCCGGCCAGGTCAATTACCGGATTCCTTCGGCCATTGCTAAGATTATTATAAATTATCTTGCATTATGCATTTGATTTTATCAGTAAATTAGTGCAATAGTAATAACCGGACTAACTAAATGAAAACATATGGCTTTAGCCTTAAGAATTGAATTTTATACCCGCAATACTTTACAAGCTGAATTTATTTTAGAGCCACAGTGGTGGAACCCAGACGAATTACTATCCACTTTTTCATTTGTCCCCAATTCAATAAACGGATACATGGACAATTATCTGCTTATAACGAAACAACACCTGGAAGAAATCCACCTGCAACAGCTAAAATATTTAAACAAGGAACGTTTACAGGTTATGGAAAACATTGTCCTCGGTCAGATAGAATATGTTCTTGGATCAGCAACTGAATTCAATAAAATTCAGATCAATATATATGAATGGGAAACAGGTGATGAGTAAACTAATCTTTTCTTCTTCAATCCCTGTTATTACCAGGCCTGAAATCCCTGACAAGGCTATTGTTGGTAACAAGCAAAGCTGATAAATTTCCGGCCAAAGATTCTATTGTGCCTGATTTTTTGATACAGCTGGCGCCCAGGTTTTTGGCCTGTTTATCTACTTCTTCGTTAATGTTCATAGAATACAGGCACAATTTTGTTTTCTTCAAATGGGGCTGCCCGTTGACGAAAGCGATGAACTCAAGCCCGTTCATTTTAGGAATATTGAAGTCTACAAAAATAAAATCAGGCACTAAAAACTTCAGCATTTCAATAGCTTGCATTGTGCTGCTGGCATAAGTGCATTTAAATCCATCTTCGTGGGGCACTTCTCTTAATGCATCCATAAAGATGGTGAGCTCATCTTTATCATCATCAATCAACAATAGATGTTGTTTCATTACAGCAATCTTTGTGTTTTATAAATATCCGCTATGGCTTGAACCTATAAGGCAAGATATATATTTTATAGGATAGATAACCATCAAAAGTTACAATTTTGAATTTTACAATTGATGAATGGTATGGTAAAGCGCATGGCTATGATCCGGAGTTCCATTGACCAGTTACAAAAAAAAGCATCAGTAAGAAATAATATCAGGCGCCAATAGATAAAGGCCGGATCACCGGCCATTATCTATAACACTAAAAAATCACCAACTTTTGCTTTTCATAGGAATAGGATCAAACTGCTTATTAATTAGGAAATGACTGAAATAATTTCAATTAGATATTGGATAAACCTTGAACAGTACAAAGTTTAATCATGCTTTTAAAAAAAAGAAAATAACCGGGGGATGGCTTTAATCTTTTTAGTTAAAAAAGTAATTCTTCTAATCAATTGTCCAGGCGATTCTACGAAAACTAAGGGTTTTCACAATCAGCTTCGATTTCTCAATGGCAAATTTGGAAAACCAAAGGTTATCGTAGTCAGATTTTTTCGCTGACTCGTAACGCTGACGGAGCCGAGCATTTTTTCGGCAATGGGTTGTAGTTTGTGCACTTCATTTTTCACGGCAAGAGTATTGGCCGAGGTTGAGTCCTTAACCTGCATGAGCACAATATTGCCATAGATCTTTGCAGACAGCCGGATGCAACTATCCTTTGAATGGGTAACAATGGCCGATAACAAACCACTTAGTACGAAAGCAAGCATCTCCTGGTTGGTCTTCAGCGGAAGCTTGACGGGGATATCGTTGACAAAAAAAATTTTATTACAACTGGCCCTCGGCATAAAAGTATTGACCAGGTCTGCTGTTAATTCGTGTAGTTCCGTTTGTATAACAGCCTGTTCTTTTTCGGCATTGGATTTTTTTGTCATAACATAAATTAAAGGATAAGGAAAATAGGGTACGGATTTACAACTTCATAGGGATGGATGCTGTTTCAAGGGTACTTAATCATTGCTTACGAAATACAAAGAAAGCCATAACCGCCACCGGAAAAAATAGAGCGTTCTGCCTTTTCGGGGTCATCATTAAACAATACTTTTTGTAGAAATTCTATTACGGGAGATTACCAGGTAGTTTCACTTGCCTGCATGTGCTTTTTTGAATAAGCGGAGAATGCTGTAAAGGCTGTGCTGCTTTGGAAAAGGGTTTAACCGAAATATATCTGAAAATCCAAAATGGATTTTAAAAGCAGAGAGTGCTTTGTAATGTTTTCTGCCCATAAAAACCGATTGGGAATTTGAGCTGGACGATTATTATTTCTTTGCTTACGCTACTAATTCACTCTTTTCGTCTTTGTAGTAGTCCGGCTACATAAAGAATATATAAATATTGATACTTTTTTCATATTGTCAACTGCCATTAATCGCCACAGGTTAGGCTATTTTGCGCTCTAATGAGTATAAACAAAAATAGGGCAACCATTGGGATCAGCGATGATCATCCGAGGGTTTTGCAAATAATGAAATCATGCCTGGATCTCGCCGGCTACCATGTAATCCTGGAAGCTGAAAATGGGAAAAAATTTATTGAAAAACTGAACAGCCACCTGTTACCGGATATTTGCCTGCTTGATATTAATATGCCGGTCATGAATGGATACGAAACAACAAGCTACCTCAAACGCAACTGGCCCTCTGTAAAAGTCCTGATCTATTCCATGAACCAAGACACTTGGTCAAAGGAAAAAGCATTTGCCTGCGGAGCAGATGGATATTTAGTAAAACCTTCTACCATTGATGAAATAGAAGCAGCCATCCAAAGGATTGTACAAGCATAAGGCTATCACTCTGTTTCCTTTGACCAGTGTCTCCAGGCTTTTTTAAATTATAAAAGATAGCTTTTAAAAACCCAGGATACTGTTATGCGATAGGATGAATAATTTAAGAGTAAAAATGGATAGCACTGTTATCATTAGAAGGAGAACCACTTAAAAGTGAAGAAATATCCTTGTATTGATCAGCTACGGAGAAAAAATAAAACTGCCACTTACTTTTCTTTCAGGTCACTGTCAGACCTGCTCCTCTTCTTTTAATAATTCAAAACCCTGGATGAAATGCGGATACCGAAAGTACGGCTTGCCAGTTTTTTGACATAATGCATAGTGTTTTGATAATAACCAGCGTCATCTGATCCCCTTCATAAACTTCTTCGAAATACAGCTCCATCATTTAGCTTGCACATCAAATAATACGTAGCAGTATATCTTTGTTAAGAATCTTTGAATAATCATCAACCATTATGGAAACATCAATCATCTTAGCATTACTGGCAGGCTTTGCTATTGGTGCAGTGTTAATTGGATTTTATATTAAATCCAAACAAGCAACAATACTAGCCGGCTTGCAGGAAAAATTAAATCAGCAGCTATCCCGGGTGGGTTCATTGGAGACTGAGAAAAAAATATTGTTATCAGAAAAAGATAGTTTGATAAAACAATCTACAAAAGCTGAAACTGCAGTAGAAGCACTACAGATAAAGTTAAGCGAACAAAAAAAAGAACTGGAGCAGATAGGTGAACGTTTCAAATTTGAATTTACCAACCTTGCGCAATCCATACTGGATGAAAAGACGGCTAAGTTCACGGAAGTAAATGAGGCAAAAATGAATGCTATCCTCAATCCCTTAAAGCTTGAATTGGGTGAGTTTAAAAAGAAAGTGGATGACACCTACGATAAAGAAAGTAAGGAACGTTTTTCCTTGGGTAAAGAGATTGAAAAGCTGGTGCAAATGAGCCAGCAGGTAAGCCAGGAAGCCAATAACCTTACTACTGCATTAAAAGGCAATAATAAAATGCAGGGCAACTGGGGAGAGATGATCCTGGAAAGTATTTTGGAACATAGCGGTCTCACCAAAGGCCGTGAATATCTTGTCCAGGAGTTCATCAGGGACACAGCCGGAAATATTATTAAAGATGACAATGGAAAAGGTCTGCAATCCGATGTAACGATCAGTTATCCCGATCAGCGAAAAGTGATCATTGATTCAAAAGTATCACTGGTAGCATGGGAGCAATATATCAGTGAAGAAGATGTATTGCAACAAAAAAAATGGTTACAGGCACATCTTAACTCGCTTCGGATTCATATCGAAAGCCTGGGCAAGAAAAATTATCCGAAGTATGCACAGGCATTGGATTATGTATTATTGTTTATACCCATTGAGCCGGCTTTTTTGGAAGCTGTAAAAATGGATACACAGCTATGGAAATTTGCGTATGAAAGAAAGATCTTACTCGTTAGCCCCACTAACCTGCTGGCCGTATTAAAGATTGTGGCTGATCTCTGGAAAGTAGAACAGCAAAACCTTCATGCTATTGAAATAGCAGACAAAGCCGGAGCCTTATATGATAAGTTTGTAGGCTTTGTCAACAACCTGGAAGACGTTGGTAAAAAAATCAACGATGCTCAACGCTCCTACGACGATGCTTTTAAACAATTATCGACCGGCCGCGGCAATTTGGTTGGCAGAGCCGAAGAATTAAAAAAAATGGGAGCCAATGCCAATAAGCAATTGCCAGATAAAATTTTATATGACCTGAAAATGGATGAATGAATTAACAATTCACTTTCGGATAACCAGCACCTAAAAGAAAATCATGTAAACCCCGTAATAAATAAAAGTAATAGTTGGTTAACTTTTAATTTTCTTATTCAACATTTA
>CAMLEX010000091.1 GCA_946479055.1 uncultured Bacteroidota bacterium
TTTTGATCGTGGTAGGAGAAGGATCAGTCGCTTCACGTTTTTCATTAAAAAAATTAAGGGATAACAGATTATTGAAGCCGGTTTCCAGGTGTAGCTTTTTAGTTATTCCATAAGAAAGCCCCGGATAAGCAGATAGCCCTATACCAATTCTTTTTAATTCGTCAAGGTCAGCACCAGGAAATCCGACTAATTTTTGTTTGAAATAAGTTCCATTCAATCCAGCCTGTATAAAAAGATAAAAACCTTCGTTTCCTATATTTTTATATTTTCTTATAAATATTCCTGCATTATACGCATGAGTCTTGTATTCCGCATCGTCAATAATTAAATTGTTATCATAAAGGTTAAATCCGGCATTTACACCCAGGACCAGGTTTTCTTTAATAGCTTTTCCAAATACGGGAGAAATATTGATAGTACTTACTTTATTGGACGTAATATCATCTGTCTTTGTTTGTTGAAAAGAACCTCCAATATCCCCTCCCAGGAATATTGAACTTTTTTTGATTTGTGCGTTAGTTGAACCTACAAAAACAGACAAACTAATGATAAAGAGGTAAATTTTTCTCATGGCGTTGATTTTTGATTTAATAAAAAAATTCAACGCAAATATTGAAAACAAAAAAGGAAGCAACACCAGGTATTACTCCCTTTAACGAACAATTATCCTAAGTAAAACAGAAATCTTAAACCACATGCAGCATATTAAGAAATACTTGCTGACCCAAAATAACTGTGCAAGACTTCCGGTATTTTAATATCATTTTCTGTTTGATTGTTTTCCAGCAAACAAGCCAGTATTCTTGGCAAAGCCAATGAACTTCCGTTCAACGAATGAACTAACTGCGGTTTTCCTCCGGCATCTTTGAAACGGATCTTCATCCTGTTGGTTTGAAAAGCTTCAAAATTGCTAACTGAACTTACCTCCAGCCATCTTTCCTGCGCAGCACTATGCACTTCAAAATCGTAAGTAAGCGCTGAAGTAAAACTCATATCACCGCCACATAATTTTAAGATGCGATAGGGCAGATTTAATGTATTCAATAATTTTTCTACATGGCTGACCATTTCTTCCAGTACATCATAACTTCTATCCGGATGCACCAACTGAACTAATTCCACTTTATCAAACTGGTGTAAGCGGTTCAGGCCTCGAACATCTTTACCATAACTTCCGGCTTCACGCCGAAAACAAGGAGTGTACGCCGTCATTTTTACCGGCAGATCAGAATCTTTTAAAATTTCATCACGGTAAATATTTGTAAGCGGAACTTCGGATGTAGGGATCAGGTAAAAATTATCTTCAGTAGCATGATACATCTGCCCTTCTTTATCCGGCAACTGGCCCGTACCATAGGCAGAGGCTTCATTTACCATCAATGGTGGCTGATATTCTATATATCCGGCAGCAGTATTAAAATCAAGAAAATACTGGATGAGTGCCCGCTGTATTTTAGCTCCTTTATTTACATATACAGGAAACCCACTACCCGTTATTTTATTCCCCAATTCAAAATCTATAAGATTATATTTTTTTGCAAGATCCCAATGTGGTACGGCATTTTCCGGAAGTTGGGGCCTATTGCCACCTTCTCTTACTAGCACGTTATCTTCCGGCGTTTTTCCAGCAGGTACTTTTGCAGACGGAAGATTGGGCAGCTTTACAAGTGTTTCCTGCAATTGTTTTTCCGTTTCAGCCAATTTGTCTGTAATTGGCTGCAATAAAGATTTTAATGAAACAACTTCCGCTTTTCGTGATTCTGCGTCTTCCTTTTGGCCTTTTGCCATCAACTGGCCTATATCCTTTGAAGCGGTATTTATTTTTGATTGTGTTGTATCAAATTCTAACTGTAATTTTTTTCGCTGATCATCTAGCACAACAACCTCATCAACAAGGTTGATTTCTTTAAAATTCTTAATACCTAATCTATCTTTTACTGCCTGCGGATTTTGACGTAATACCTGTAGCTGCAACATGAATCAAAAAGTTTGCGCAAAGGTAAAGGTTAAAGCTACAGCCACAAAGAAGGCTGGTATTGACTTTATGACTCATCTGATATTCTATCTTTGTTGTATGCAAATACAAGATGATCTTCAAACAAGATGGTGGAACCTGGAAGCTAAACTGGTAGAACGATTTGGTAAAAAACCGGATCTGGAAACAATTCTTTTCCTGATCGGAATCCAGGAAACAGGTATGCTTAAAGAAAAAATAACCAAAGAGCAAAAGCAGGACCTGATGCATGTAGCTGTATGCACATTACTCATGCCAAGTGGCTATTATGAAATAGAAAAAACAGACGAAGAAGGCTGGCCTCATTTCAAACAATTAAAACCTATGCCCGAAATGAATGCATTTGAACAGGAGAATTTTTTAAAGGATCATGTATTGTTGTATTTTGAAGAGAATGAGATTAGATAGTGAGTGGGGAGTATTGAGTAGGCGAGTGGGATAAAACAGCTTTTATTAATCAACCCGTATTTATCAGCATGAGAAGGATTTTTATGTTAACTGCCGCCTTGCTTGCAGTTCAGACAGCAATGGCGCAGAAGGAAATTGTGGTGAAAAAGAAAGACAGGAAAAAAGATGTGCTTTTACAAACCAGTAATGGGGATATACTTATCCGGCTTTCTGATTCTACTCCATTGCACCGTGACAATTTTTTAAAATTAGTAAAGCAGGGATTTTATGACAGCGTACTTTTTCACCGCATTATCAACAACTTTATGATACAGGCAGGTGATCCCGATAGCAAAAATGCACCCGCAGGTAAGCCCTTAGGAGAAGGCGGACCGGGTTATACCGTTCCGGCAGAATTCAGTTCCTCGTTGTTTCATAAGAAAGGAGTGATTGCCGCTGCCCGTGAAGGAGATAATGTCAACCCGTCAAAAGCCAGTAACGGCAGCCAGTTTTATATAACACAGGGAAAGAAATTTACCGATGGCGGCCTTGACACTTTGGAAACACACCGCCTTAACGGAAGAAAAATTCCGCTTGATCAAAGAGAAGTTTATAAAACAGCTGGCGGCACTCCGCATCTTGATCAGGGTTATACGGTCTTTGGCGAAGTAATAAAAGGCTTGGATGTAATAGATACCATTGCTGCTGTTCCCACTAGTAAAGCTGCAGACAGGGACAGGCCATTAAAAAACGTAATGATTGTGAAAGCAAAACTGGTTAAGCGAAAGAAAAAGTAATCTCCAGTTTAGCTTTAAATGTTCAATGCTCTCCCGATAGCTATCGGGATCAATCTTCGGTATTCAATTAAACAGATATTGAACTGTTTCAGGGAAGTCCGAAAAATAAGTTTGCTTCTGAGCATTAAAAAAGCGGCGGTTTTAAACAAACCGTCGCTTTTTTATTATTTAACTGATTTATGATTTATTGTCCAGTTGGCGTTCCGGTACCACCGCCGCTATTAGCTCTCTTGCTTTCATCTTCAATACCCGTATTGCGCTGGCGTGCTGCTTTTACGGTATTACTTCCAAAGCGGTAACTAAAGTTTAATTTAAGCTGTTGCATCTCACCATTTCCATTGAACCTGCTGTTTACTCCCGCAAAGTTGGTGCTGCCTCCCCATTTCATCGTTTTGAAAATATCGCTTAGTACAGCTCTTACCGTTCCTTTACCCTTGAACAAGGTTTTTTGGAAACCGGCATCTATATATCCCATGGCTTCAGATTTGATAACACCCTGCCAAACCGATGGAGAAATATACAATCCACTTATTTCGCCTTTCCATCCTTTGCCAAGGTCAAAACTGTTTTGCATAAAGTAAGTAAATGCAAAAACTTTCTGATTCACCTTCCTGTCACCTCCTCCAAAATCGGCTTTATAAAGGGAGTAAGAGGAATTCGCGGTAGCAAAGAAGCTATACCATTTGTACTGGAACGGATAGCTGATATTGAAGCTTACTACATCCTGTGTAGCCAGGTTTTTCTTCATCAAAAATCCTTGTGTTTTATTAATTGTATCCGGTAGCTGGGCAAAAACGTCTTGTACATGACTGTAGTTAAGTACAGTGGTCAGTTTATACTTAAAGATATTTGTCAGTCCAATGCTATTGGTGTACTGTGGTCTCAGCTCAGTATTTCCTTTCATGTAAGTATATTCATTCAGCTTAAATTCAAATGGATTAAGATCCTGGTAAGCCGGACGGTCTATTCTGCGACTATAAGATACTGTCCATTGATTCATTGGATTTTTATTGAATGACAATGACGCACTTGGGAAAAAATCTGTGTAATCTCTTTTAAACGTAGAATCCAAATTTTTGGTGTTGCCATTTTGTGTTTCAAATCCTGACGATATTCCCTTTGAATGCGTGTTTTCAGCCCTGACTCCAAATTGAATCATCAGGCCCTTCAATTGTTTGTTATAGTTAACATACAAGGCATTGATATTTTCTTTATAGTCAAACACATTGTTTATAGTCAGATCATCAGAAGCAGATAAATCATCAGTACGGTTAAAGTTATTACCTGTATTAACAACGCCAATTTTTCCACCCACACCTAGTTTGCCACCTTTAAAATTTTGCTCATAATCGACTTTTAAAGAATATAAATCAATATCGGTGGGTGCAATAATATTAGAAATTGTATGACTAATCGGGGTCACGCCATCTTTTTCAAAATAATGATTTGGCTGATACTGGATAGAGTTGATTTTAAAAAACCCATAGTCAGCATCAATGTTCAAATCTGTTCCGTTAGCTTCTGTATGTTTGAAATTGATATTCGTATTCATATTGTCCCGCTTCATATCATTGTGATTAGTAGCATTCAGAATACGAACAAGCTCACCTGTGGGCATATAGGTAAAATACATAGGCCCCGCTGTGTTAAAATCATTTTTAGCAAGATTACCGTTTATTACCAGGCCCAATGTATTTTTCTTGTCCATAAAATAATCTATCCCTGCTTTGAAACCATGTGTATTATTTTGAAATACCATCCTATTGCTTTGGGCAAATAGTGTATCAAATTGCTCTTTCCGCAAATTGATTTTCATCAGGTAGTCGCCGTTATTATAGTTGTAGTTACCAAATAGGTTTATTTTACCATTGCGGTGATTAAGATTTACTCCGCCGTTGTATTTAGCGTAATGTCCTTGTACATAACCCAGGTTAACAGAGCCGTTTGTTCCAAACGCTTTATTTTTCTTTAACCTGATATTGATAATGCCTGCATTACCCGCTGCTTCATATTTCGCCGATGGATTGGAAATAATCTCAATGGATTCTATTTGCGCGGACTGCATACTTTTTAAATAGTTAGCAAGGTCAGCTCCGCCCAACGGACTTGGCTTGCCATCAATATAAACCTGTACGCCGTTCTTACCAGCAAGACTTATGTTATCATCTTTATCCACTGTTACTCCCGGTGATTTACGCAATAATTCAAGAGCATCATTACCAACTGCGTTCATCGTTCCTTCTACATTGACGATCATTTTATCTGCTCTTACTTCTATCATTGGTTTTTGAGAAGTAACAGTCACGCCCTGCAAAGAGCCTTCCTTTTTAATCATACTTAGTTCTCCTACCGATACATCACCAGAACCGGATACTTCAATTGGTTTGGAGTAAACTGGTGCATAAGCAATGTGTGAAGTACTAACAAGGTATTGGCCAGCGGTATCTGTCTGGATACTAAACTTTCCCTGGTTATCGGTGACTGATAATTTTACTACAGAAGAATCCTTTACTTTGAGTAGGGAGACAGTTGTTTTATCTACTGCTTTTCCATCCTGATCTTTTACAATACCTGAAATTGTTTGTGCGGAAACTGCCGAATTCAGAATAACGACACTTAAAAAAAATGTAAATAGTTTTCTCATAATTGTTCCTTTTTTAGATAAGGTGCACAAAGATACCAGCGTGTCATAGAACGGTAAAGTCATTGCCGACAAATGGTGTAAAAACTGGCATGAACGGCATTAATTTTTCGGTGAAATGCGAAAAAAAATCTGGGTTAACTGATTTTATAGAGCCTTTTACCCATATTTGCGGTCTAAATCATTCATTATGAATTATCCCAACAATCTTCGTTATACAAAAGATCACGAATGGATCAGCCTTGATGGTAATATTGCTACGATTGGTATTACTGATTTTGCACAACGTGAACTGGGCGATATTGTTTATGTAGAAGTAGAAACTATTGGCAAACCGCTGGCAGCAGGAGCTGTTTTTGGAACAGTAGAAGCCGTTAAAACTGTATCTGATCTTTTTTTACCTGTTAGCGGAATCGTGAATGAACTTAACCCTGCCTTAGGGAATGCACCTGAATTGGTTAACAACGATCCTTATGGCGAAGGATGGATGGTGAAAATGACAGTTGACAACCCGGCTGATGTTGATAGCTTACTGGACGCAGCAGGTTACGAAAAAGTAGTGGGTTAAAATCCATCGGCGCTTTAATTGCGTAAATATTAAGAACATAGAGCGATTTTATTTATAGCTAACCGACTATTTGAACACTAAGCTCACATACAGTGAACAAGAACTTGTTGCTTTGCTTCAGCAACGCAATGAGTACTCGTTTGGTTACCTGTATGATAATTATTCAGGAGCCCTTTTAGGTGTAATTAGTGCTATTGTATCTGAACAGGAAACAGCCAGGGACGTATTACAGGAAGTTTTCGTCAACATCTGGAGAAAGATCGAATCCTATGATCCGGCAAAAGGAAGACTTTTTACCTGGATGATGAACGTCGCAAGAAATGCCGCGATAGATAAATTAAGGTCAAGAGGTTACCAGGATTCTTTAAAGAACAATCCAATCTCTGGCAACGTAGAAACAAACCTTGCCGAAACCTCTACCTTACCAAAGGTGAATGATGTTGGATTAAAAACGGTTTTAACAAAACTCAAAGAAGAACATCGGTTGCTGATAGATATGTCTTATTTCCAGGGATATACCCATGATGAAATTTCAAAAATGCTTGATATCCCTTTGGGAACAGTTAAGACAAGGATACGAAGTGCATTAAGTCATTTAAGAACAATGATCAAATAAAAAGTGAACGTACAGGACTACATATCAAGTGGAATTGTTGAAAGCTATGTGCTGGGGCTTGCTTCACCTGAAGAACAAGCTGAGTTTGAAAGCATGTGCAGGCAATATCCTGAAGTATTACAGGTCCGTATTGACTTTGAGCTTTTAATGGAACAGCAGGCGATGCAAAATGCTGTGGCGCCTCCTCCTGCATTAAAACAGCGGATACTGAATGCAGCATTGTATACTGCAGACAAGGCTGCATCTATAACAAATGAGGCGCCAGTACGAAGGTTAAATTGGCTTAAATATGCCGTTGCTGCTTGTACTGTTTTATTAGCAGGTAGCATTTATTGGAACATATCTCTATATAATAACAACAAAAAGCTGCAGGCCAACTACCGTAATACGGTCGCTAAACTAACCAATGTAGAAAACGACCTGGCTATGCTGGTTCAAAATCCCAATGTAAAAATGGCAGCTATGAAAGGAATGGAAATATCTCCAGCTTCTTTTGCTACCGTATACTGGGATACAACATCTAAAGACGTTTATCTTCTCATCAATAATCTTCCTACACCTGCCAGCGATAAACAATACCAGCTTTGGGCTCTTCTGGATGGAAAACCAATTGATGTTGGAATGATTTCAAATGATTTTTTTATCGGGCAAAAGCAATTATTGCTTCGAATGAAAAATGCAAGCGGCGCCCAGGCTTTTGCAATTACGCTGGAGAAAAAAGGCGGCAATCCGACACCTCAAGGTCCTATGTATACGATGGGAAATCTTTAAGTTTCATATTACTCAAACTGTGCATTTATTTTTCAAACATATATACTTCGGGACCCAGCATTGCTAAAAAGTGATTTTTGACGCTATAATTGGCGGCATTTTTACTTACAATAATTTATAAGCCTGGCTTTTTAAATAAGGAAATAAACAAGAAAAAATACAGCTATTATTGCAACAAATTTTTTTCTTTGAAAACTAAAAATCGCTTCTTTCTTCCGGCAATAGGTTGGTTTTTTATTTCTATTGTATTATTAACCCTCCCGGGATCTGCTTTTCCAAAAGAAAATCTATTAGATAAATTATGGTTTGACAAATGGATACATATTGCCATGTTTGGGATCATGACTGTGTTATTTTGCCTGGGGCTATCTAAACAAGAAATTTTTTTCAAAAAACTAAAGAAATATTTTCTACTCGCCGGAATATTTTGCCTTCTCTATGGTATTGCGATGGAATTTGTTCAAAAATGTTGGATTCCGAACCGTTCTTTTGATTTGGCTGATATTATTGCAGATGGAGCAGGATGCGCTGCAGGAGTTATGTATAGCTATAAAAGGTATATAAAAAAATAGACCCCTGTAGAAACAGGGGTCGCAACCAAAACTAACTGCTTATGAGAAAATTGTCTGCTTTTATATTTGCAATAACTTATTTTAAATCTATAACGCAAATTTACTGCCATTCATGTAATGAGTGCTGTTAATGAAAGTTTAAAAGCACTACCGTTGTGTTTTCACCCCAACCTCCATATAAGATTCTCAGACTGTGGAATTATTTCCTGATTATCAGCTACAATTAATAAAGGAAAACACTTAGATGATGGCAGTATTAAAAAAGAACTAATTTGTTAAAATGGCCTGCTATATCGTTTATGCATAAATCAGACCAAATACAATGATGAGACGTTAGAAGGAAAGTAAAACTTGCACCCGAACCAAAAAATTTAAAAGAGTCTTCAAAGAAACTCCATTTTTACAAAAGACTGACATTGATCCACTATCTAAAAAAACCTTTGATTAAGTCAGTAAGTCCACCGCCACCTCTTGCGTGCTGCTCCTGGTTTTGCTGCGCCCCTTGTGTTACCTGGTTGATAATATCCTGCAAATTGAATTGCCCGGCATTGCCATTACCACCTTTCGTGAGCTGATTTAACAAATCCTGGAAATCAAATCCGCCAGGGCTTGATTCGGAGGTAGCCGCGTTGCCGCCTGTTAACGAACCAATCAGGTCATTAAAATCAAAGGCATCATTAGAGGGATCATTACTCGTCGTCCTATTTATCAACCCGTTTAAAACATTTGGAATAAGACTATTCGAAATATCGCTTGCTTTTGCCGGGCTCATATTAAACTTTCCAACCAGTTTACTTATGAGATGGCCCACCATCATAGAAACAACTGGATTTTTCAATAATCCACCGATGCCACTGCTTTGTTTATTTGATTGATTATTTCCTCCGCCCGTAAAAATAGAAATGAGATCCTGGAGACCTCCGCCAGCCAGCATATTTTGCATACCACCGGTTATCGTGTTGGTAGCTTCTGCTAATACAGCATTATTTTCCTCGTTGGGAACATCGGGGTTATCTATTACTGCTTCTTTGCCGAACTGTTTTACCAGTTCTGAAATTTG
Source organism: uncultured Bacteroidota bacterium (assembly GCA_946479055.1). The sequence continues at coordinate 9,427 of CAMLEX010000091.1, forward strand.
TTCAAGCATCGTTTTAGTTTTAGCTAAGTAAGATACTTGATTTCTAAAATGAATGGATTGCGAAAAAAGAAAAACTTATTAATCCTGGCTGGTCATTTTTTCTGCATTTTCTGCAAACTGTAAAGCATCAATAAACTCCTGGATATTCCCGTTCAAAACATCATCCAGATTATAAACTGTAAGGCCAATGCGATGATCAGTGACACGGCCCTGGGGAAAATTATACGTTCTGATCTTAGCGCTGCGATCACCGGAACTAACAAGGCTTTTCCGATGACGGGCAATTTCTTCTTCTTGTTTACGCACCTGTTCTTCATATAGTTTGGTACGTAGCATCTGCATCGCTTTTTCCCGGTTGCCCAATTGTGATCGCTCAGTCTGGCAAACGACTACCGTGCCCGTAGGTAAATGTGTTAATAATACTTTAGTTTCTACCTTATTTACGTTCTGGCCACCGGCGCCACCACTCCGGGCTGTTTCCATTTTTACATCAGCAGGGTTTAATTCAAAGTCCACCTCTTCTGCTTCCGGCATCACGGCTACCGTAGCAGCGGAAGTATGCACCCTGCCGCTTGTTTCCGTATCAGGGACCCGCTGAACGCGGTGCACACCGCTTTCAAATTTGAGGATGCCGTAAACATCATCACCGGTAACTTCCAGTTGCACTTCTTTATAACCGCCCACCGTTCCCTCACTTTCGCTTAATATTGATGTTTTCAAGCCCCTTCTTTCACAATAACGGATGTACATCCGGAGAAGGTCACCGGCAAACAAGCTGGCTTCATCTCCACCAGTTCCTGCCCTGATTTCTAATATCGCATTCTTTTCATCCTGTGGATCTTTTGGTATCAATAACTGGCGGATATAAGCTTCTTTTTCTTCTTTTTTCTCTTCCAACCCGGGAGCTTCCATTTTTGCCAGTTCTCTTAATTCCTCATCATCACCATTCAAAGCTTCTTTATAAAAATCGATATCATCCAATATTTTTTTATACTCATTGTAAGCAATAACAATCTTTTCAAGACTGCGGTACTCTTTACTGGTTTCAGCAAATTTCCTGTTATTACCAACGATCTCAGGATTTGTCAACGCTACGCCTAACTGATCAAATCTTCCTTTTATCGCTTCTAGTTTATCTAACATATATTAAAATACTAAGTATGAAATACGAAATTTGAGGATCTTTTTATCCCGCACCTCAATTCGGGTCGGCAAAGTTAAAGAAATACAAGTATGGCATTTCAAAAGTTCAGGGCGGATCAGCTGTTTGATGGGTATCGTTTGCTGGATGATCAATATGTTCTGATCACTTCTGAAAAGGGTATTGTGGAAGATATTGTAAATAAAGATGAAGCCGGGGATGATGTACAAGTATTTAGCGGCATTCTCAGTCCGGGATTTATCAATTGCCATTGCCACCTGGAACTGAGCCATATGAAAGGAAGGATCCCGGAAAAAACTGGTTTGATAAAATTTGTATCACATGTAATGAAGGACCGGCATTTTCCTGAAACTGAAATTTTACAGGCAATAGAAAAAGCTGAAGATGAAATGTTACAGAGTGGCATAGTGGCTGTTGGAGATATATGTAACAACGAATTGGCTTTGCCGCAAAAGGCAAAAGGCAGGATATGGTATCATAATTTTATTGAAGCAAGCGGTTTTTTACCCCAACTGGCCGAACAACGGTTTAACCGGGTTCTTGAAATTTTTAATGCTTATACAAAATCTATTCCCGCCGCGACTAATTCCATTGTTCCTCATGCTCCGTATTCTGTTTCGGACGAGCTATGGGAAAAAATAATAAATTTTCCGGGCAACCAATTAATGACCATCCACAACCAGGAGACGGAAGATGAAAACAATTTGTTTTTAACCAAACAGGGCGAATTTTTAAAGTTTTATGAAGCCTTTAATATTACTTCTTCA
>CAMLEX010000092.1 GCA_946479055.1 uncultured Bacteroidota bacterium
CATTACTCAAATCGTTTGAAGTTTTCAGAATCTCTTCCTCTGTAGCATTCTCATCAAAAATCGGAATATTCTTATACAATAATTTCATAGTAAAATAACTATGTGCCCTTAGAAATCTTAATTCAGCTATCCGGATCGCTTTTTGCGGAAACGCAGCATCCTCCAACGTATTTACTGCACGTAATGCCGCATTAGCTCTTGAAATAGATTTAAAAAGATTTTGCCAGGTACGGGTAACAAAGGATCCCATAGTTGGCGTCACCAGGTTGTAATGTTCCATGGCATCTATCTCGCCAACATCACCTGTACCACCACCACCTTTATAGGCATCGTCTGAACGAACGCTACCATATGCCCAATTGCTATAGATCGGACCAATCATATCTCCATTTCCAATAGCAGCATAAGCGGCAGTAGCCAGGCCTTCGATGGCACCAGGCGATGTTAAATCTGAAGGCGACAACACACCTGTCGGTTGGTAGTCTAATTGTTTTTTACAGGAACTAAAAATCAATAGCCCGCCTGTTATGAAAGCAATTATATTTTTATTTTTCATTTTAAAATATTTTTAATTCGTTAAAAAGAAGCATTAAAACCAATAGTAAATGTCTTTGGTATTGGTACAGGATCAAGATCTATTCTTTCGGGGTCAGGACTTAAATAGCTTTTACTTTTGATCCGGAATAAGTTGTCGGCCATTGCATAAATGCGCAATCTTGAAAAGACGGCTTTGGGTGAAATATTATAGCCCAATTGAATATTCCGCATTTTGAAATACGATGTATTAACTATAAAATAATCAGAAGTACGGCCTTCGTTGTTATTGTCTTTAAGCGTTAATGCAGGAACATTCGTATTGGTGTTTTGCGGTGTCCAGCCTTTGAATACACCAGGCCCTACATTTTCCCTGCTTTTCATTAAGTTGTTGAATAGTGTATAGACATCAAATCCTTCTCTGCCAGCTACACCGGATCCAAATAAAGACAAATCAAATTTTTTGTAAGTCAAATCAACTCTTACACCATATTCCAGGTCAGGTAGCGTGGTACCTATCCAGGTTCTGTCCAGATCATTAATTGCTCCGTCGTTATTAATATCTACATAACGAATTCTGCCAGGACCGGCGCCAATCTGTGTTGGAGCTTTATCTACTTCAGCCTGGGATTGAAAGAGACCATCTGTTTTATAACCGAAAATATCAAACTGAGAATGACCGATGATCGTATTTACGAGATTACCTGCATATGCCGGACGCACATTTTCTGGCAACTCTGTTATTTTATCTCTGAAATGAGCGAAATTAAGTTTCACATCGTATCTGAAATCTCCCATTCTTTCGCCCTGGTAACCTATTGAAAATTCCCAACCTTTATTACTTTTTGACGCACCATTTACAGCTTTAGATTGTCCTTCTCCCAAAGCTGATGCAACGGGTGGTGTAATCAATATACCCGTAGTTTTTCTTGAAAAATAATCGAATGATCCGTAGATTTTATTTTTGAAAATGGTGAAATCCAAACCGGCATTGATCTCCTCGGTAGTTTCCCATTTCAGCCCTGGATTAGCGGCCTGGGTTTGAACAAAACCTGAAGGCAATGAACCCGTGTTTGCACCAGACAATGAATAAGCAGTACCTATGTTCATGTATTGCTCCCAAAACCCGCCAACTAATTGCGATAATGCAGTTCCATATCTCGTTTCAAAGAGTCTAAAACGAGCCAGGTCACCAATTTGTTGATTACCTACACGACCCACGCCAACCCTTGCTTTTAATTCAGAGAAAAAAGTATTATTCTGCATAAATCCTTCTTTATCTATTCTCCATCCGAAAGAAGCAGCAGGAAAAATACCATATTGATTGTCGGCACCGAAACGGGATGAACCGTCACGGCGAATTGTAACAGCAGCCAGGTATTTATCAGCATAACTGTAATCAATCCGTCCAAATTGCGAAAACAACCTATTGCCTGTTGATCCACCCGAAGCGATCGTATTACCAGTACCCGCATTCAGGGTAAAATAATCTTCTGTTTGAATCGCATAGCCTTCTTTTTTAGTGAACTGAAAGTCTAAATCGGTTTTAATAAATTCTGTTCCAACTAAAAATTTAAAATTATTATTTTGATTCAAATTCCAATTATACCGGATTGTATTGGACCATGTAAGACTTAAATAATCGTTTTGATCAAGAGACAAACTATTTGTTGTCCGGGCTAATGCACCTTCTGTAAAAGTTGGCGTAATAACCTTATTCAAATATTTATTATGATCGGCACCAATATTCGATTTGAAAAATAAATTTTTGATGGGTTGAATTTCTACAAAAATGTTACCGAATGTACTCAGGCGGTTTGCATTATTCCATCTTGCCAGGTACTGCATGTGCAATGGATTATTTCTATCAGAATAACCTGCGCCTAATTCCCCTGCATAGGTAACACCATCTTTTTGATAGACAGGAATGGTAGGCGCTAAAGTAACCGCCAAAAATGTGGTAGAAGCGCCACCCAAATCTCTTGAAGTTAACGTTTCATTCGAGTTGGCCACACGCAGATTAAGACCAAACATGACTTTGTTATTAAATGCTTTTGTCAACGCATTAATGCTGCCACTCAAACGATCGTAACCTGTATGCCTTAGCATACCCGTATTCTTAAGATACCCTACGTTTATTTCAAGGGATGAGTTTTTATTACCTACCGATGCTGTTAAACTATTGTTGCTTACAATACCTGTTTTATACATTACATCCTGCCAATCGGTATTACCGGCAGGTGTATTGGGATCGCCACCCACAAAAGGTTTCAATGTCACACTATTTAAAACAGGATTATTAAAATCATTATTCCAATCGAAATTGTAAATTTCACCATAGCCAGCGGCAGGATTCTGCGCATCATTAACGGAGGCTTGCCATAATGCTTTACCTCTATCTATTGAGTTCAGCATTTTAAATCGCATTGATTTTTCTGACTGAACAGAAGTGCTATTGTTAAATTGGAATACAACTTTACCATCTGTATTACCACCATTTTTGGTAGTAACAATAATAACACCGTTGGAGGCACGGGCACCGTAAATAGATTCTGCCGAAGCATCTTTTAAAACCTGGACCGATGAAATATTTGCAGGATCCATGTTTTGAAATACTTCAGGTCTTGTTGTAGGAATACCGTCAATTACATAAAGCGGGTCGTTATTTCCCAATGTATTGGCACCACGGATCAGTATTCTGCTGTTAGATCCATTTGGTGAACCATCCTTTTCGATGTACAAACCGGCTACCCTGCCCTGCAAGGCTTGCATCGTGTTGCCCGAACTATTATTTTTTACCGGGTTCAAATCCACTACAGCAACCGCACCTGTTAAATCTTTTTTTCTTTGGGAGCTATAACCTACCACTACAACTTCTTCCCCCATCTTTACCCCTTCTTCCAGTTCAACAATTAAATTTTCTGTACTGTTGGTAACTGGAATGGTTAACGGTTTCATTCCTACATAGGAGAAGGTCAGGTTATCTCCTGAAGCGGCCTCAATCGAAAACTTGCCTGAAACATCTGTAAGCACCGTTTTATTTTTTGTTTGAACGGAAACACCGGCAAGTGATGCCTTATCGGCTTTACCGGTAACAGTACCCGTGATGGTTTTTTGCTGAGCAAACGAAAACATCGCCAGCAATAAAATGGGCAGCAATAAAAGTAATTTTTTCATACTAGCAGTTTTAAGAAATGAATAATTAAGCATGGACGTTTTTATTATCAATAAAAAATTGTTTTTAAATTTTAACGGCCTCGTTATTTTTCATGAGATCGTTTATTTCTTCAATATTGTAATCAGGGCAAGCTCCATTATAACCTGCGATCAAAGCCCCCAGCGCACCGGCAAAACTTAATGCTTCACCAGGAGTATAATCCGCTAATAGTTTAGCAAGCAATGCCGCCAAAAAAGAATCTCCGCTCCCTATTGTATCAGCTACTATCACCTGATACCCGGGATGGCTATACACCACCCCATTGCAATTAAATAAAGAACCATGCTCTCCTTTTGTAACAACAATGTTGGGTATGCTGAATTTGTCCTGCAGCACTTTTATACGATCTATATCGGATTGGTATTCAGTAAACCACCCGGTTATTAATTCCAATTCTGCCTGGTTTAACTTTAATAAATTAATCTTATCAAGCAGCTGTTCAATGATTGGCCGGTTATAATGTGGTGCCCGCAGATTAATATCCAATACTTTGAATTTGGCTATTTCGAGTAACCTGAATAATGTATCCCGGCTAATTTCACTGCGGGTTGCTAAACTTCCGAAGACAAAATAATCAGCACCTGAAACCAATGTCTCCAACTTATCTTCCCACTGAATATTATCCCAGGCTACCGGTTTTACTATTTCATAGGTAACTTCTTTATTTTGGTTGATCGTTGCATTCACCTTGCCGGTTTCTAATGTATCATCCAATTGAAAGAAATCAGAGCTTATATTGTTTTGCTCCATTAAGGAAACGAGCTTCTTTCCCCAGTCGTCTGTTCCAATCCTGGTGATCAATGCCGGTTCAACCCCTAATTTTTTTAAATGATACGCCACATTCATTGGTGCACCACCGGGCAGTGCTTCGTTTGGTAAAATATCCCAGAGGATTTCTCCGAAACAAACCACCTTGTATTTTAAGGAAGATGTATTCATTATTAACTTTTAAACGGTTGATCAATGCAATACCAACGTATGTTCTATTTGCTCCAGTGACTTTCCTTTTGTTTCGGGCATTATCTTCCAGACAAACAATAATTGTATACACATCATGATACAGAAGAAAAGAAACGTATTACCGCCGCCTGCTTTCTCTGCCAGGTAGGGAAAAGAAAAAGCAATAGCTGCTGCCATTATCCAATGCGTAGTGCTGCCCAATGTTTGACCCTTTGCTCTTACCTGGTTAGGAAATATTTCTGAAATGAAAACCCAGATCACTGCGCCTTGTGAGAAAGCAAAAAATGCGATATAAATAAATAAGAATACCGGAACGGACCATCCATTAAAACTCTCCGCATAAAAAGAGTAGGAAACCATCGCCAGCGTGAAGATCAGGCCGAAAGAACCGATCATCATCAATGTTTTTCTACCTATGCGGTCGATAAAATTCATGGCCAGTAAAGTGAAGGTGAAATTGATTATACCTAAACCTACCGTCGACAATAAAGAGGAACTGCTTCCCAATCCTGTCATTTCAAATATGCGTGGTGAATAATAAATAATAGCGTTGATCCCCGACACCTGGTTAAACACGGCAAACAGTATCGCCAGCATAACAGGTGTTTTATATCTTTTGGAGAACAATGGATCCTTTTGCAGAATTTGTTTTTCTTCTTTATCGGTTTCCGATATTTCTGCGATTATTTTATCGGCAGTTTTCGGATCTATTATTTTAAAGATGGCGCGGGCCTCTTCAATTTTGCCTTTTTTCATGATCAGCCAGCGGGGGCTTTCAGGAATAAATCTTAAAAGAAGAAAGAATATAGCAGAAGGTATCGCCTGTATCCCCAGCATTAAACGCCAGGAATGCTCACCCATTAACCCGATCAGATAGTTAGATAAATAAGAAACGACAATTCCTAAAACCACATTGAACTGGAAAAGCCCCACGAGTTTTCCTCTTCTTGCCGCCGGAGAAATTTCAGATATATATATGGGTGCAGTTACTGAAGATGCGCCTACTCCCAAACCGCCGAGTAAACGAAAAATTAAAAAGCTGTACCAGTCAGTAGAAAAAGCAGTGCCAAGGGAGGAAAGAAGGTATAGGAAGGCGATGATGTAAAGTGTCTTTTTCCGTCCAAACCTGTCCGAAGGCAAGGAACCCAATAAGGCGCCGATTATTGTACCTATTAAAGCGATAGAGACGGTAAGGCCGTGTTGAACCGTATTCAGGTTCCAATATTTCTGTATAGATTGTTCGGCTCCGGAAATAACAGCGGTATCAAACCCGAAAAGAAAACCGCCCAGGGCAATAACGAGGGACCAAAGAAATACATTCTTCTTATTCATATGGCAATAATTTCTTTGGTAAATATCACCGCTGACTCAAAAATTCCTTTCTGCTATTGTATCAAAGTGATTTAAAATTGTAATTTTTTGAGAAAATCATTAAACAATTAACTATCAAATATTTAATAAAAAGTAAAAGAACAATTATTTCCCCTGTTTCTAAATTTGTACCTGTTGTTTATAAAAAAATTTCATGGATACATCGTTGAAAAACCGATCAATCCCCGAAATGATACAGAATTGAAATAAAGGAAACAGTATTATAATGGAGAATCTAAAAAAATACTCAACTTGCAGGCATGCTTGCCAGACAGTTTACTTATTGTCACCATCTGAAAAGATTTGAGATTAAAAAGAGATATGCCTTTCTTTTGATCCCCTGTTTACTTTTATTATTTGTTTCCTGCTCCAGTCATAAACAAGAAAAAAAATACCGGATAGGTTTTTCTCAATGCACTTTCGGTGATAACTGGAGAAAAAACATGCAGAAGGAAATGGAAAGGGAGCTCTCCTTTCATCCTGAAATAGAATTAATAGTAAAAGATGCGAACCTGAATTCTGAAAAGCAGATTGAACAAATACAGGAGCTAATTACAGAAAAGGTTGATTTACTGATTGCATCTCCGGCCGAGGCGGAACCTATTGCTCCTATTATTGAAAAGGCGTACTCACAAGGAATTCCTGTTATTCTTGTTGACAGAAGTACCTTATCTAAAAATTATACCGCCTTTATTGGCGCCAGCAATTATAAAATAGGTTCGGATGCCGGGGCTTATACCAGTGCTCTTTTAAAAGGCAATGGAAATGTATTGGAATTGGGAGGCCCCGATATAGGATCTTCTGCAGATATAGGACGCCATACCGGGTTTACAGATTTCATCAAACAATATCCGGGAATAAAATATGTATCCAGGTTTAATGAGGATTGGGATAAATTTCCCACCCGCTGGGAGGAACTCTTTACAAATAAATTAAGGTCACTTAACGACATAGACCTCATTTTTGCTCAGAATGACCGGTTGGCTCTAGCCGCTTACAATGTATGTAAAAAGCTCGGCCTTGAACATCAAATAAAGATAATCGGGGTTGATGGCCTTCCCGGCGAAAATGGAGGAATAGACCTGGTAGAAAAAGGTATATTGAAAGCTACCATACTTTATCCATCCGGCGGAGAAGAAGCCATTCAAACAGCCGTTAATATTCTTGAAAAAAAACCTTATCAAAAGGAAACCGAGCTTTCAACAACTGTTATTGATTCCACGAATGTCAGGATCATGAGGCTGCAAAATGAAAAGGTACTTGCACAGCAGGAAGATATTGATAAGAGGCAAAAAAAGATTGAAGAACAGATCGCCATTACAGAAAACCAGACGAATATTATTTTAGCCATCTCTATAACACTGGCACTGGCATTAATATTTGGGGGCATCCTGTATTATTATTTACAGGAAAATAAAAAGATCACCGCAAAACTGGCACTCCAAAAAGAGGAGATAGCCAACCAGCGCAACCAGTTGATTGAACTAATGGAAAAAGTGAAAGAGGCCACAGATGCCAAATTCAATTTCTTTACCAATATCTCTCATGAATTAAGAACACCGCTTACTTTAATCGTGGGTCCTTTAGAAGATGCCTTATCATCTCCTAAACTTCATTTCACGATTAAAAATAATCTCGATTTTATTCAAAGAAACTCCATGCGCCTGCTGCGCCTGATCAACCAATTAATGGATTTCAGAAAAATAGAAGAAGGTAAAATGAAACTCTATGCTTCTGAAAATAATATTTCAGCATTTGTAACGGAAATAACCAATGCCTTCCGCGATATAGCCCGGAAAAAATCAATCTCCTATAATGTTATCAGCAAGGTACAGGATCTAAGCCTGTGGTTTGACGTTAACATGCTGGATAAAGTGTTGTTCAATCTTCTTTCCAATGCATTTAAGTTTACAGGTGAAAATGGAGTCATCAATGTAAGTATTGATAAAAATGCAGAGGGCAGTATGGCTCTGATCAAAGTAGAAGATACAGGAATAGGTATGGCGATGGAAGATGCGGAGCATGCTTTTGAATTATTTTACCAGGGGCATAGCAGTACATTCAGAGGAAGCGGATTGGGATTGTCTTTGTCAAAGGAATTGATTATCCTGCACCATGGCACTATCAACGTTAAAAGCGAAAAAAATAAAGGGACTACATTTGAGATCCAACTACCAATCGGCAAATCTCACCTGCAGCCGGATGAAATACTATCTGAAAAACCTTCGCTGATCAATACATACGAGGATATTAAAATATTTACTACCGATATGGAACCGGTGGTACTGCAAAATGTACCAAACGATGTTTCCCAAAGGGAAAACTCCATTTTGATCATTGAAGATAATAATGACCTGCGGGCATTTCTGAAAAAACGATTAGGTGATGCTTATGAAATACATGAAGCAGAAAATGGTGAAACCGGGATAGCCCATGCATTTGATATCGTCCCGGATCTTATTATCTCGGATATTCTTTTGCCAGGGCAAAATGGTTTGCAGATCACAGAAACATTAAAACAGGATATCCGTACTTCTCATATCCCCGTCATCTTATTAACTGCCAAGGGAAGCATGTCGGAACAAATAGCGGGAATAAAATCACAGGCCGATGCATTTATAGTAAAACCGTTTAACCTGGAATATCTTGAAGAAACAATCAAAAATCTTTTAAAGAACAGGGCGGTTTTGCGGGAGCATTTCAGCAGTGAATTGCCTACTGAAACAAGATCCAATTCATCCAACAAAATTGACAGGAAATTTATCACTGAATTTACAGCCATTGTAGAGAACAATATATCCAATGAAGAATTTTCTGTTGATGATATCTGCCGGAAAATAGGAATTTCAAGAGTACAGTTATACCGGAAAGTAAAAGCTCTGATAGGTTACAATGTAAATGATTACATACTAACAGTTCGACTGAAAAAAGCGAAATTCTTATTGAGCAATGAAGATCTGTCTATTTCTGAAGTTGCATTTAAAGTTGGCTTTGCCTCGCAGGGTTATTTTTCAACTGTGTTCAAATCAAAATTTGGCGTAACGCCTTCTGAGTTTAAGGATAAGAAAAAGGAAGTTTTGTAAAGCCGGGTATTGTTTTCCTTGCTCAAAATAAAAACTGACAAAAAGCTAACCCAGGTTGTATTTGGGCTACTCTGTCAGAGTAGCGTATTTTTTGGTTAAATAGCTTAAAAGCCAACGTTGAAAATATTGTTTGGCAATAGAAGTAGCGTATTTTAGCGGAAATACACACGCTGCACGCCATAATATGACGACTCTAAAATTCATACTTCCATTTTTATTGACATTTACATTTTCCTCGACAAATCAGACAAGGATGAATAGTTCATTTACTCAAAAAGACATACTCGACTACTTAGAAGAAACTGACCAGGAAACCTATCATTTTTTTATTGATTTTGAACATCCATACTTCCATACAGCAGGCTCACGGTTGACACTTTACGCAGATGAAAAAAGATGGGCCATTGTATTTGAAAAGTCAGGTTACTCAAACACAGGCTTTCGTGGAGAAATAGAATTGAACTACTTCGGCAATTGTTTGACAAATCTACAATCAGAAGGAAGCTCCGATGGCTTTACTTCAAATATAAAAAACGTTGTATTAATAGACACCCCGCCACTTGAGAATGACATGGACGGCTTAGTTTCAAAAAAAATCAAGCAGGTAAAAGTTAGAGATACTTTGTTGGACATTGAGCATGACAAATCAGTTTATGAAAAGAAAGGAATAAGAGACACTGTATATGACAACTCAGAGAATTTAATAGACTTGCCCTCTTTAATCAGGTATTTAGACGAAGAACACCCAACACTTTTCAGAGCGACTGACAAAGAGCTGAGAAAGTGTTTACCTGCCGACCTGCCAAAACTGATGCAAATAGAAGAGTGGCATCATGAAACATATACAAAGTATAAAAACATGACTTCACCTACCGAATATCATTGTGAAGTAATGGGTAAAAGGCCTAGTGACTATGAAACATATAAAATGATAGCTGACATATTGGTTTCAAGAGACACAACTAAATGGAGACCGACACTCAAACCTAACAACAACTGGAGAAATTGGCCAAGGGCTGGCTACATGTAGACGAATTAAGGGTGCAACAGCTTTGCTACAAGGCTGGCTGAAGAATACCTTCTTTCTATACCTTTTTTCCCGACGAGTCTCCTCCAGCAGTAATTTCAAGTTAAGCGCAGTCTTCCACGACTAATGAAATACTTGACATAACATCACGTTCAAAAGGTATTTCCGATAAGTCTATTTATTCCCATACAAACTAGTTGATACTTCGACAGAGGATTTAATGAGTTTTAAATTATATTAGGGTTTTAATTGTTCAGATTGCCACGGTAGATATGATATATTCAAGCCCTGTGATAGTAGATGGACTGTTATACATTGGCGGTTCTGACGGCAAAGTATATGCGTTTGATGAAAAATTCGGAGAGTTTAAATGGGCACAATCTACAGAAATGGCGGTTAAATCCAGCCCTTGTGTAATAGATGAAAAGGGGATAAAACATTATCCGGGAATTTCAGGAGAACAGCAGTAATAAAATAAAAATATGCTTCGATACATTATGAAATTATTCAGTTCAATTGTTGTTTTATGTTTCTTTATTTTATCCTGTAAAAAGAACAAACAAGAACCCTTGTCATCTGAAAAAACAATTACAGTCTTCGATCTGAAGGCTTCATCGAACCCAGGCTTGTTAACAGATGTAAAGGGAGAAATAAATGGTGACACGATAAAACTGGCAATTCCTTCTACCGTTTCGCTGACAAATCTTACACCTTCTATTACCCATACAGGTCAGTCCATTGCACCTGGAAGTGCCACAACTCAAAATTTTTCTAACCCGGTTGTATATACAGTAACTGCAGCAGACAAGAGCACAAAAAAATACATTGTCATAGTGCGATTTCTGAGTACTACTAAAGAAATACTTTCTTTTGCTTTTAAAGCAACTGATAATGCAAGTGTTTTAACCCAGGATGCAATTGGCGTTATTAATGGCGATACGATAAGGGTTACAGTAGATGCATTCAGTACTGCCAATCTAGTTCCGTCCATTAACCATAATGGCAAACAAATCTCTCCGCCCGGCGGACAAAGCAATTTCTTTGTGGATCCTGCAACTTATACCGTCACTGCGGAAGACGGAACAACCAAAAAATATACTGTTGTTGTGCGCACAACGGCAAGTCTCTTCGTGGGAGGCCTTGATGCAAATCTGTATG
>CAMLEX010000093.1 GCA_946479055.1 uncultured Bacteroidota bacterium
CATCGTCTGTTGCCCGTCCGAATGGCTCAGCCGGGCGGACGTCGCACTCTTGTACGTTCTGTTCTTTACTCAACAATACACAACATGCCCTTATCCACTTATCAATCTCTTTTATCAAAATATACAGCCCAGGCCAATTCACTTAATCAGCAACTTCACTGGTTTAGTTTGCTCCGTCTTTTATTGTTTTGCGGGTTTATTTTTTTAGGATATAAATCAATACAAACCGGGGATCGGTTATTTATTATTTCAACCATCGCATCACTGATCATCTTCCTGCTTTTTATCCGTGTTTATGATAAGCTGCAAAGCAAAGCGGCCTTTTATAAAGAACTGGCCAAACTAAACAACAATGAGATTAATTTTCTCAAGGGTCAGCCTTCTGTATATGCCAATGGAATGGAATATACTGATCCGCATCATCCCTATTCTTATGATTTGGATATGTTTGGTGAGGGAGGATTGTTCCCCTATCTCAACCGAACCAGCACTACATTTGGTAAAGAAGCGCTGGCCCAATCTTTATTACATCCTGACACGAATGTTATTCATGCACGCCAGGTAGCCATACAAGAGCTAGCAACCAAACTGGAATTTCGTCAACATCTGCAGGCACACGGCGCTTTACTGGATACGAAAGAAAAAGAGTTGCAACAACTCAAAGCATGGCTGACTGCCAAACCTGGATTTACTAATAAAACGGTGTATTTATTGGTAATGCTTTTTCCAATAGCAACTATTGCCTGTCTTGTTTACTATTTCATTTCAGAGCAAGATCAAATGCTCAACATATTTTACTATTTGTTTATTGTCAATCTTATTATTGCAGGTGTATTTGCCAAAAAAATATCGGCACATCTTTCCGTCTCTACTTCTGTTACTAAAATATTACAGCAGTTTGAAGGACAATTACAACAAATAGAAACACAATCCTTTCAGTCGCCTTTATTGCACCAGTTACAGCAGGGTTTGAAAACGGGCAACCTCACTGCATCGCATTCCATTGCAAAGCTGGCATCCCTGTTCAATTATTTAGAAACGGTCATCAATTTAGTTGTCAGCTTATTACTCAACGGCCTTTTTCTTTTTCACGTCCATATATTATATGCCCTTGAAAAATGGAAACAAAAAAACGGCGAACATATCCTTCCATGGCTGGAATTATTGGGCGAAACAGAAGCCTTGAACAGTTTTGCTAATCTATCCTTCAATAACAAAACATTCTGTCAGCCACAGATTAGCAAGACAGAAACATTGTTGGCTGACAATATGGGCCACCCGCTTATCCGGATAGAAAAAAGGATCAACAACAGTATCTCATTTGCTGATCATCGGTTCGTGATCCTTACGGGTTCTAATATGTCGGGTAAAAGCACTTTCCTTCGTACGCTGGGAATTAACCTGGTGCTGGCAAGAGCAGGAAGTAATGTATGTGCTGACCAGTTTATTTTTTATCCTTATGCCGTACATGTTAGTATGCGCATTACCGATTCATTACAGGACAGCGAATCATTCTTTTATGCAGAACTAAAACGTTTGCAAGGGATCATTCATCAATTGCAGGCTGGCGAAAAAACATTTGTGATACTCGATGAAATTCTGCGGGGTACGAATAGCAATGATAAACATAATGGCACTATAGGTCTTATCCGTAAGTTGATTGCAGCCAATGCCTGCGGCATCATAGCTACGCATGACCTTACTGTATCAAAACTGGAGCAAGAGAACAATGGATACATCAGCAATAAATGTTTTGAATCAGAGATCATCAATGACGAACTTATTTTTGATTATAAACTAAAAGATGGAGTTTGCACCCGCCTCAGCGCCTCTTTCTTAATGAAAAAAATGGGAGTAATAAGCTAAGAGCTCAAAGGAGAAAAGGAGGAAAAGAGCTTTATCATAGTCTCCTTCAGATAGCAGACAGTTTTTAGTGCAGACTTTCTCTGCCGCGATTATTAAAAACTCTGTGAATACCATCTTTCATTAGTGAAACTTTAAAATTGAGTAGCATCCCATATTTAAGATCTAATAATGATAAATGAGTTCGGATTTGATCAAATGATACCGTTGGCAACGGATGCAGCGTTTTTAATTCCAGAATCAACTTTTCTTCAATTAGTAAATCCAGCTTGTATGCTTTTTCAATATGCAATTCTTCATAATCGATGGGTAGCAATATTTGCCTTTTGACTTCCAGTCCTCGTTTTGCCAATTCATAATGTAATAATTCTTCATACACTCTTTCAAAACAACCTGGGCCAATTTTTGAATGTATTTTTATGCATATGTCTACTACTGTCCCTGTAAGATTATTTATATCCATTTTTCAAAGCTAAGAGGCAAAGGAGAAAAAGAGATTAAGAGATTTACCGACTAGTTTCTGTCCGATAGAATAGTTTCAAAAAAAGAAGATACTCCGCCTGACTCTTTTTCTCTTTCCCTCTTTGAGCTCTTAGCCTAATGTGATGAAACTGCTTTCAACCCGATAATAGAACCAATCAGCATAGTAATAAAAAACAACCGCCAGAAATCGGCGGGTTCCTTAAAGAAAATTATTCCCATCAACACCGTACCAACGGCACCAATGCCCGTCCATACGGCATAGGCAGTACCAATGGGTAATATTTGAGTGGTCTTGTATAATAAAAACATACTGATGGTTAGGCATGCAAAAAAACCAATCATCCAGGCAACTGTATTGCTGCCAGTTTCCCTTGCTTTACCCAGGCATGTTGCAAATCCAACTTCAAATAATCCTGCGATAATCAATAAGATCCAGCTCATAGTTCGATGGCATTTTTTACTTCTTCACTCAGCGGAGAAACTGCCGTATCAAAATATTTAATCAGCTTCCCATCTTCATCTACCAGGTATTTACAAAAATTCCAGGTGGGGTCCTGATCGTTCCAGCCATTAAGCGTTTCATCACTCAACCATTTGAAGATTTCATTCTGTTGTTTCCCTTTGATCACACTGCTTTTTATCGCTAATGGAAACGTTATGCCGTAATTTACTTTACAAAATTCCGCAATCTCTTTATCAGTCCCTTTTTCCTGTTCTTTAAAATCATTGGCGGGGAAACCAATAACCACCAGTTTGTTCTTATTGGCTTCATACAGTTTTTGCAGGTCGTCATACTGATTAGTATAGCCACAATCGCTTGCTGTGTTCACCAACAATATCTTTTTTCCCTTCAGGGATTCCAGTTCTAATTCGCTTCCATTATTTAAGTGCACGGAAAGATTGTGCAGGGATCTTAATGTTGTTACGCCTTCAGAGTTTCCCATAACTGTTGATTTTTTACCTGTTACTTTATTGTACCACATCAATGCCGGGTAAACCGCCTTCAATACTTTCTGCCGGTAAGTCATATTTTTTGAATTTCGGTTAACAATGGCAATGTAGCCAACAAAGGCTATTATTAAGATTAATAAAACAATTATAAAGCGTTTTAGCTTTTTCATATTAATTTTTGTCCCACAAAGACACAAAGAACACAAAGAAATCCTTTTCTTTCTATTATACTAATTCTCCTTGTACTTTCCGGCGAATGCCTTCTTTAATAAGATTTACATTAAAGTTCACCAATATGGCTAATTTTATTCCAGTTAGTTTAAGATAAGTCAGTACTATTTTATGATGCACTTTTTCAAGACACTCAACAGATTTTATTTCAACGATTAATTTTCCTTCCATAACGATATCTGCCCTGAAACCAACATCAAGTATCACCTCTTCATAGTTTGCTACGATCCCTTGTTGTCTTTTATACTCAATCCCTCTCTTGTCTAATTCATAAGCAAAGGCAGCTTCGTAAACACTTTCAAGAAGGCCCGGTCCAAGTGCTGTATGGATTTTATAGCAGATATCTACAGCAATAGTGGCTAATTCATTTTCAGTCATACAATTAATATTTGGCTGCCCGGAAAGACTCCTGGCTCACTAAATTCTTTGTGTTCTTTGTGGGAAATCTTACCTAATCCTTCTTAAACTTGAATTTAATTTTTTCGTGAAGACTAAGTTCGCAAAAATCCTTTGTGTTCTTTGTGCCTTTGTGGGATATTTCTTTACCTGATCACCCACTTAAATAATTTCAACTTTCCTTTAAAAGGCGGGTATTTAATATCCGGATCAAACCAGATCGGTGTTTTCATGATTGCTTTTTTATGGCTGAAAGTTTCGAAAGAATATTTCCCATGATAATTTCCTGTTCCACTGAAGCCTCTTCCACCAAAGGGCAAATTATGATTGGTCAAATGCCAGCTTGCATTATTTACACACCCACCACCAAAAGCAATGCTTTCCAACCATTCCTTTTCCTTTTTTTTGCTGGATGTAAAAACATAAAACGCCAGCGGGTTGGGATTGCGGGAAATAATGTTTTTTGCTTCATCAACAGTGGCAAATGAAATAACAGGTAATACAGGCCCAAATATTTCATCCTTCATTACAGTCGTGTCCGGGGAAACATCTGTTAATATTGTCGGCTCAATAAATAATTTTTCTTTATCGACTCTTCCGCCTTGCACAATTGTTCCCTGGGATAAATAGCTAACAACCTTGTCGAAGTGTTTCACATTTATCATCTTTCCATAACTATAACTTTCCTCCGCTCTCTCACTAAAAAAGTTTTGTATAGTAGATTTCAATGCGTCTATCAATTCATTTTTTTTTGAGTCATGCACCAGCACATAATCCGGTGCTACACACATTTGCCCCGCATTGGAAAATTTTGCCACAGCAATTCTTCGGGCAGCTACTTTACTATTCGCATCACTTTCCACTATACAAGGACTTTTGCCGCCCAATTCCAATGTAACCGGTACTAAATGTTCTGCCGCCATCTTATATATTAGTTTTCCAACAGTAGTGCTACCGGTATAAAAAACATGATCAAATACAAAACTTTTCATCATCCCGGGCACTACTTCAGCGCCATCGCCTTCAACATATAAAATATACTCAGGCGGAAAATTGTCTTCAATAATTTTTTTCATGATAGCCGCAGTAGCTGGTGCAAACTCGCTGGGCTTTAGTACCGCACAATTTCCCGCAGCAATAGCTCCCACTAGTGGTGTAAATAATAATTGCAAAGGGTAATTCCATGGCCCGATGATTAGTACGGTGCCCAATGGTTCTCTCATCACATAACTGGAGGATGGAAGGTTCAAAAGATTAGTAGCTGTTCGCTCCGGTTGCATCCAGCGACGTAGGTTGCTGATTGCATTATTGATCTCGCTGAGAAAGAACCCTGTTTCAGTTACCCAAGTTTCTTCCGCATTTTTTTTCAGATCGGTATACAGGGCATCATATAATTCCTGTTCATGGTTAAGAACAGCTTGTTTTAGTTTTTGTAATTGTTCTCTGCGAAATTGATAAGACCTGGTAACACCGCTAGCGAAATACTGACGCAGGACTGAGAGTTTATACTTACCGGGCAATGTGCTCATTATAAGAAATTGATATATTCAAGTTAGGTAAGAAAAAGAATATTCTGTGGAAAAATAACCCCACCTATTTGTTAACCGGATTCGATTTAATTGATTTTATTCTTTTTATGCAAATGGAGAAGTTTTTGCTTTTTATTATTGAGGAAAACATAAATTATTCCTGTTGATCTTTACTTTATTCTATTGCATATATGCATTTCGGATGTGAGCTCTAGCTATTATCCACATAATAGCAAACCAGTTGCCTGTCGATTATTTCGAACAGGCAATTTGGATTATTGGGGGTCTTCCTTCAAGTTATGGTCTAAAAAAGACATTACCCTTAGATAATGCCTTTCTGTATGTTTTTCACGGTGAGATGTATTTAACAACCGGAATCAGATCATTTCATTTTTAAAAGATCGTGCCTCTTGCCTGGTTTCACTGGCAAAGTCTTCTACGTCATCTTTCATTGAATCAAATTTATCGGTAACCGCATCTACCAGGTCATTGAATTTATTTTTAAGATCTCTTCCCCTGTTGGAAATACTTTTACGGGTTTCTGATCCTTTGTCTGGTGCAAACAGGAGGCCAACGAGCAATCCCGTGGTAAAACCAATTAATAATTTGTTCATAGTATTATTTTTTAAAGGTTTAGAAGCTTATTCTTTCTCCTCTGCATCAAAATATCGTGCCATGCTGTAAAAGCCCGGCATGAAAACATTTTGTAATTTCATCAAATCATGACACATGAATATTTTATGATGCTGGCACTGAAAGAAGCCCGGCTGGCTTATGAAGAAGATGAAATTCCTATTGGCGCAGTAGTGGTATTGAATGAAAAAGTTATTGCCCGCGGTCGAAATATGACTGAAAAACTAAATGACCCAACAGCCCATGCTGAAATGATAGCTCTTACATCTGCTTTTAATTCATTGGGCAGTAAATATTTGCCGGAAGCGACCTTGTATATAACTGTGGAGCCCTGCCTTATGTGTGCTGGTGCTATTTACTGGAGCAAACTTGGAAAACTGGTTTATGGGGCCGATGATGAAAAAAACGGTTATAAGAAAACCACTGCTTCCAACTGGCCTTTTCATCCTAAAATGGAATTAATAAGAGGTGTTTTGAAAGAGGATGGCGCCAAACTGATGAAAGATTTTTTTAAAACCAAACGGTAGCTGCTATGGCTAAAGCAATTCATTCAAAGAAAATCATTGTCGCTCATCCGGAAACTGGAACAGAAAGAAAATTTGATGCGGCTATTTATGAACCTGTCAAAGCGGCTATTTTGCAAAGCCTGAAAGGAAGTAAAGGAAAAACTTTCACTGAACTGACGGATGAAGTAGTAAAGATCATCCGCAAAAAAATGCCAGGGTTTAAAAAATCAATTGCCTGGTATACCATTTCTATCCGGCTTGATTTGGAGACGAGAGGAATAGTAGAAACTTTTATTGAAAAGGGGAAGAAGCTGAATAGATTAAAAAAATAAGAGCCGTTTCGTTTGTAACAAGACGGCTCTTTAATAAAGTAGAAAAAAGCTTTATTGATCCCACCAGAGTTTTTGATCAAGGCCAGATACGGCAGGTACATTTTCAGCATTTCTTGATTCTTCTGTACTTGGATATCCTGCCCGGCGGATGAAAGTAGAAAGCACGACATTAACAGGCAGGGTAAAATCTTTGTATTTGTAATCATATCTCCGGGCATCTGTCCAAGCTTCCGGATGCAAAAACATCGCTATATATTTTTCTTTAAACAGATGGTCTTTTGTAAAGGCCGCTGAGCCAACTGCCACAGCAGGATTTGAAAGGTAAGCTGTTTTGGCAGCAGCAGATACGCCAATTTTATCCATATTAGCTGCGATACCATCCAGGTAAGCCTGATATGATCCGGACTTATCGGTTGCAAACTTGGCCTCTGCTTCAATAAACTTCATTTCCGCAAATGTAATAAGCAACAACGGTGCTGCTGGTTTTGAATAAAAACCATTTACAGACAAATAGCTTTCTTCATCATCAGTTCCGGTGCCTATCCTACCAGCACCATTAATAGTACCGCGATAATCATTGAATTTTGTAAGAGTAGCAATCAGAGGTAGCCTTGGATCAGCAACTCCATATGTATCTCCATTTAATGCATCAACAAATTGTTCGCTTAACCATGCATCCAATAAATTGGTAGTATTATTATAAGCGGCCTGGCCCCAGGGGCTTCGTGCAATAAAATTTGTCAACTGTGCATCATCGCTATTTGATGTATAAGCATTGCTTAAGGCGGCAAGAATATTGGCTGGGTTATATGCGGCTGATTTGCTTACCCGGTTGAGAAGTCGGGCCTTTAAAGCATAAGCTGTTTTTATCCATGCGGATACGCTTCCAGAATGGATCAGGTCATTTGCTCCGTCGAGTAAAATGCCAGGGTCAGCTTTGTTAAGTTGGTTAATTCCATTCTCGATAAGAGTCAGGCAAGCTGCATATACGTCTTCAGCCTTATCATAGCCAGGTTTAAAAACAGTTTTATCCCACGCTTCTGAATAGGGTACATCGCCAAACAGGTCAATCAACAAACTCATATTCATTGCTTCAGTAATATCCGCTACTCCAATATGCTGATAGGCATCTCTCTCTTCTGCAAGCGACTTCATAATACGGCTATCCTGAATGATATCATAAACTGATTGCCAGATGCCGGGTCTGTCTACATCATCATAAATGTCAGACCCACCTGAAGCACTGGGAGAAGCCAGGTATTGCATATAATAAGAAGTAAAATCGCCGGCCCGATAAATATTGAGTCCAGTTTGATAAGTAACATTCGCCAGCAGGGCATTAATTGGCGGCTTGTCCGTCTGGTTGGGATTGGTTTGATTAATATCCAGGTATCCCTTTTTACAGCCTGTTTGTGAAAAGATTAAAACAGGTAACAGCGCTATATAGATTATTTTCTTTAGCATAATTCAGATTTTAAAATTGAAGATTTAAACTGATCATAAAACTCCTGATACCCGGATAGGTAAATCCGGAGAAAGCATCTGACGTGTTGCTGCCTGCAGGGTCGGAACTTGATTCGGGATCAAACCCGGTAAAATCAGTTTTTAACCAAAGATTATTCCCAGTTAACGAAACTGAAGCGGCGGTTATAGTTTTTGTTTTAGCAATTATATTTGCCGGTACGGCATAAGAAAGTGATAAGGATCTCAATCTTATCCATGATGCATCTTCAATAAACAATTCTGAAGATCCTCTGTAATAATTCCGATAATAGCCATTGCCATAATCTACACCGTCGGGACCTTTAGCTTGTCCGAGATAAACAGGTTTTGTGTTTCTTGTTCCATCGGATAACACTCCTTCAAACACAATAGTCTCTGTTCTGTTTTCCGTGAACTTAGCTGTACCAAAAGCGGCCATAAAATTTGAAAACTGGTTATATCTATCCTGCCCTTCACGAACATCCAGCAAGGCTGACAAAGAAAAATTTTTGTAGCTAAATGTCTGAGTTGTATTAAATATCCATTTTGGAAGAGAACTTCCCAAATAACGTTGTCTTGTATCAATAACAGGAAAACCATTTGCTCCTATTAACAATGGCTGATCTTTGGCGATAGTAACACCATCATCCGGCTTGCTCCCATAATAACGCGCATAGCTTCTTCCAAATAATGCTCCATATGCATAGCCGGGAGTAAGTTTTGAACTTACATGAGAATTTGCATATCCAAATTGGGAACCTAATATAATCTCATTAAGCCCTTCATTGAGCTTTATTACCCTGTTTTTATTTGTTGAAAAATTATAACGCATATCCCAGGTAAAATCTTTTGTTTTTACAGGAATGGCAGAAAGAGTAATTTCTAAACCTTTATTTTCAATTTCACCTGCATTAACAAAAGCTTCATCAAAGCCGGTCGCATTAGATATTTTAGCTGGTACCAGCAAATCTTTGCTTTTTGATTGGTATGCTATTACTTCCAGTCCTAACCTATTTTGTAGAAAACGTAATTCAGTTCCTATTTCATAAGTACTTGTAAACTCGGGCCGCAGATTCGGATTACCCAGCGTATTAACCTGTGTAAAAGGTACAGCGGATCCGATGGGTGTTCCGGGAGTAAAACCAGTTACAATGCCATAAGGGTCACCATCTTTACCCAACTTGGCGTATGATAATTTGAATTTTCCATAGTTCCACCAGGAAGGTAATTGAAACTGTTCTGAAAAGATATAGCTGACACTGGCTGATGGATAAAAATAGCTCCTATTGTCTGTTGACAACGTAGAGGTTAAATCATTGCGTGCAGTTAAGTTTAGAAATAATAAATTTTTCCATCCAAGAGTAAGATCACCAAAAAAGCCATAGTTCCTGTAATCGCTGATAAAGCTATTCGATAATACTTTCTTGGTGTTTTGTAGTAGAAACAAATCGGGTACCACCAAGGTATCGCCAAATGTGCTAACCCTTCTAACTTTTGCATCTCTCAAATCATGACCCACTTTAAAATCAATGGATAAATTATCATTAATTGTATGATTAAAGTTGGCAATTGCTGTTGAGGTGATGATTCTGTTCTTTAGATTGTGGTCATTAATAAATCCCATACCATTATCTCCATTTACCAATTCATCCACCGTTCCTTTTGGGCCCGGTGCTGTATGTGTTCTGGCATCAGTGTAAAAATCATTACCGAAACGGTAAGTAAAATTCAACCATTTAACTGGTGAGTAGTTTATAAATGCACTGGCAATAGTACGGTTCACATTATCAACAAATCGATTGGTTGCTAATGTGTATACAGGATTATCATTTTCAAGACCATAGTTTTTCTGCGTTCCATCGGGTTTAATATAATCCATTACATCCCATCGTGGCGCCCAATAAATCAATTGTTCGCCATATCTGTCAGCATTAACCCGGCTGCCCCCGGAATTAATGAAATTAACAGATGCACCTGCTTTTAATTTTGAACTAATTGTAAATTGAGAATTTAACCGTGCATTATAACTCTTATAATCACTAAAAGGGATTACACCATCCTGCTGAAAATAAGACATGGAGCCAGCTAATTGAACTCTTTCCGTGCCGCCGGTCAGGTTAACAGAGTGGCGGGTTTGATTCCCTGTTCGATATGCTCTTTTAAAATTATTAAATATGGTATTGGGGTGAGTAGGATCAAGCGCCTTAGCCGTTTCGATTGTGGGTCCCCATGAAGGCCAGAAACTTGTTTTATCATAAACACCAAGGTAACCTTGTGTAAATTTGTTTTGTACATCCGGTGTTTTGTTCACTTTGTCAAAACTATACATCCCATTATATGTTACCTGTATTTTTCCTGCTTTAGCTGATTTGGTTGTAATCAGGATAGCGCCGTTAGCAGCCCTGATGCCATACAAGGCTGTAGCCGCACCACCGCGTAAAACTGAAATGGACTCAATGTCATCAGGATTAATATCAGCAGAACGATTTGACATTCCCCTGGTTTCCGCTCCGCCCGTTGTATAGGTGCTGTTATCAATTTCAACGCCATCAATAATAAATAAAGGTTGATTATTCCTTCCGGCATCTAAAGAATTAATACCCCTTATCAATATACGGGCACCTTGTCCAGGACCGCCACCAGCACTTGAAATTTGCACACCAGCCACTTTTCCCTGCAACGCATTCACAACATTTGACTGGTGATTTATATTCAGCTCTTTACTGTCAACCTGTTGTACTGTAAAACCCAATGATTTTTTTTCTTTCTTAATACCAAAGGCTGTTACAACCACTTCCGACAATGTTCCAGATTCCTGTAACTGTATATCAAAAGAAGAAGCACTACCTGCATTTACCTCACGGGTGTTATATCCTGCCGAAGAAACGACAAGGATAACATCCGACCCTGATACATTAATGCTGTATTTCCCAGTTTCGGCG